>JAYVKW010000233.1:0-3005 GCA_043768015.1 Gallionella sp. | reverse complement strand
GCTAGTGTTGAGCTTCTCATTGAGTTGTTGCATTAGATCGAATAATGCTTGCGCGCTGCCGCGGTCCAGATTGCCGGTCGGCTCGTCGGCCAGCACGCAGGCCGGTTCCGTCACCAGGGCGCGCGCCACGGCGACACGCTGGCGTTCCCCGCCGGACAGTTCGGAGGGGTGATGTTCGAGGCGGTGCGCCAGCCCGACTTGTTCCAGCATCGCGGCGGCGCGCGGTGCGGCCTCGGCGCGTTTCATGCCGCGTATCAGCAGCGGCATCGCGACGTTTTCCAGCGCGGTGAATTCCGGCAGCAGATGATGGAATTGGTAGACGAAGCCGAGCGAGCGATTGCGCATTTTGCCGCGCTGCGTCTCATCCATGCTCTGCATATCCTGCCCGAGTATCTGCACGCTGCCGCCGCTGGCATGATCCAGCCCGCCGAGCAGATGCAACAGCGTGCTCTTGCCCGAACCCGACGCGCCGACGATGGCGATGCGTTCGCCGCGCTGCACATCGAGGTTGATGCCTTTGAGCACCGGCACATCCAGCTTGCCGATGGTAAAAGTCTTGCTCAAATCGCGGCAGTAAATAATCGCGTCATTCATAGCGCAGTGCCTCCGCCGGTTGCGTTTGCGACGCGCGATAGCTCGGATAAAGTGTGGCCAGCAGGCTGATCAAAAAGGACATGCCGGCCACCAGCATCACTTCGTGGTAGTGCAGATCGGATGGCAGTTCGTTGATGTAATACACATCCTTGGCGAGGAAATGCACACCAAACAGGTGCTCGATGAAGGGCACGACCACATCCAGATTGAGCGCCAGCGCGATGCCACCGACGCTGCCGAGAAGCGTGCCGACCAAGCCGATCACCACGCCCTGCACCATGAAGATCTTCATGATGCTGCGCGGCGATGCGCCCAAGGTGCGCAGGATGGCGATGTCGGCCTGCTTGTCGGTGACGGCCATCACCAGCGTGGAAACGATGTTGAACGCGGCCACCGCGACGATTAGCGACAGGATGATGAACATCATTTTCTTTTCCATCTGCACTGCGCGGAAATAGTTGCTGTTCTGGTGGGTCCAGTCGTTGGCATACAACTCGGGCGGCAATTGGCTTTGCAGATCGCGCGCCACGCGCGGGGCGAGATCGACGTCGCGCAACTTGGCGCTGATGCCGGTCACCGCATCGCCGAGTTGAAACAGTTTTTGCGCATCGCTGATGTTGATCAGCGCGAGGTTGTTGTCATAGGGCGCCATGCCGATCTCGAAGATGCCCACCACGCGAAATTGTTTGAGGCGCGGCATCATGCCGGCGGGCGTAATCTGCCATTGCGGGGCGATCAGCATGATTTTTTCACCGAGCCGCACACCGAGAGCGCGCGCCAGATCGGTGCCGAGCACGATGCCGAATTCGCCGCTACGCAGATCTTCCAAAGCACCGGCCTTGATCTTGTTGGCGAGTTCGGTGATGGCTGTTTCTTGTGTCGGAGCTATGCCGCGCACCATCACGCCTTGCACGCTCTGCCCGAACGACAACATGCCTTGCCCGGCGACGTATGGCGCGGCGGCTGCGACTTGCGGGTGTTGCACAACCTTGTCCAGAACGGATTGCCAGTCATTCATCCGGCCGCCGTCGGCGACTACCTCCAGATGCGGCGTCGCGCCCAACATACGCGCGCGAATTTCCTTCTGGAATCCGTTCATCACCGACAGCACCACGATCAAGGCCATCACGCCCAACGCCATGCCCAGCATCGAGATCAATGAGATGAAGGAAATAAAATGGTTGCGCCGTTTGGCACGGGTGTAGCGCAGACCGATGAATAATTCGTAAGGTTGCAAAATAAGTAGATGAGATATTTGAACGGGCGTAAGTGTGCCACAAACCTGGAGGGCAATGGTGGACATTGCTTATTTTGGAGCGCAGCGACGTGTCGCTGCATTCCATACGCACCCCATACAAAATTATTAGAGGCTCCTTAAATGTTAAACTCGCAACATGAAAAGCGTCCATCTGGTTATCCCCGATTTATTCCTGCCGAAAGGCTTTGCCGCAGAGGTTTGCGCGGATTTGCGTTTGCCTGCGTTGGAAAAGTTGTTGGGACGGGGGCGCAGCGAAATTCTTGAGCCTGTTCCGCTGGAAAATCTGCTGTGCGAAATGTTTGGTGTGCCGTGCCAGCCAGATACCACTCAAGACGTGGCCAAAATAGCCCCAGTTGCGCCGATCGCGCCGATTTCTGCCGCTTTTGACGGGCTCGGTGCGGGGTGCTGGCTGCGCGCTGACCCGGTGCATTTGCGCTTGCAGCGCGATCAGATGCTGTTGCTACCCGCTATGGACATCAGCGCGGAGGAGGCCGGGCAAATGTGCGCCAGCTTGGACGGACACTTTGCCGGGCAGGGCATGGAATTTTTTGCGCCGCATCCGCAGCGTTGGTATGTGCGCCTGGACACGCCGCCGCGCATCCACACCAGGCCGCTGTCGCAAGTCATTGGCGGCGATGTGCGCGGTGCTTTGCCAAGCGGTGAAGGGGTGGCGCGCTGGCATCAGGTGTTCAATGAGATACAGATGCTGTTGTTCGCACATCCGCTCAACGAATCACGCGATGCGCGCGGGGCGTTGCCGATCAACAGCGTGTGGTTTTGGGGAGGCGGCTGTGGGGTGCATACAATGCCGCAAAAAAACTATGGTAGCGTGCATTCGGATGATGTGCTGGTTGAGATGTTCGCTGCGGCTGCGGGTGTTCCATTTTCGGCATGGCCTGAGAATTGGCGTGATGCAAAAACCCCATGGGGTGATGCAGAAAAAAATGGCAGGCAATTGCTGGTCTGGACGGAGTTGCGATCTGCATTGCAAAGCGGCGATCTGGCCGCTTGGCGTACCGCTTTGCAAGATTTTGAAAGCGGCTATGCACGGCCATTATGGCAAGCGTTGCGCGCTGGAAAAATCGCGCGGTTGCAGTTGGATATTTTGAGTGGCGATAGCATGCGCCGCGTGCTGTTGACGCGCGGCGATACT
>JAYVKW010000232.1:0-4700 GCA_043768015.1 Gallionella sp. | reverse complement strand
CGGCAAAAAGGCATCGTGCCGCTCGACCAGCTTGGTCTGGATGATGCCGCGCTCAATATGCTCAAGATGATCATCGCCAAACCGGAAGGCATCGTGCTGGTGACCGGACCGACCGGCAGCGGTAAAACCACCACGCTGTACTCGGTGCTAAATCACATCAACACCGAGTCGGTCAACATCATGACACTGGAAGACCCAGTCGAGTACCCGCTCGCGCTGATCCGCCAGACTTCGGTGAACGAATCCGCCAAACTGGATTTTGCCAACGGCATCCGCTCCATGATGCGCCAGGATCCGGACATCATTCTGGTCGGCGAAATCCGCGACCATCCCACCGCCGAAATGGCGTTCCGCGCCGCCATGACCGGCCATCAGGTGTATTCGACGCTGCACACCAACTCGGCAATCGGCGCGATACCGCGCCTGCTCGACATCGGCATTCTGCCTGACATCATGGCCGGCAACATCATCGGCATCGTGGCGCAACGATTGGTACGCATCCTGTGCAAGGAGTGCAAATACCCGTACTCGCCGGACGCAGCGGAGCGCAAGCTGCTGGGTTTTTCGGCCCAACAAGACCTCACCCTGTATCGGGCTGCCGGCTGCGAAGCCTGTAACCATCAGGGCTACAAGGGGCGCATGTCCCTCATGGAATTACTCAAGATGGACTATGATCTGGACGATCTGGTTTCGCATCGCGCCAGTGCGCGCCAAATCAGAGAGGCCGCGCTCGCCAAGGGTTTTCGCCCGTTGGCACTGGACGGCATCCGGCGTATCCAGCAGGGCATTACCACGCTTGCGGAAGTCAGCCGCATGGTGGATCTGACGGATCGGCTCGGCTGAGGAATACCAATGGCTCTTTTTTCCTATCGCGCGATAGATGCTCAAGGCAAGACCCATAAAGGCTTGCAGGATGCCGCCAATCAAGTGGACTTGGAGCTGCGCCTGAAACGCAGTGGCCTGGATTTGATTGATGCCAAACCAGATAGCGGCAGGGTGGGCTTTGGGCGCAACAAGATCAAACGCACCGAGCTAATCACCTTTTTTTTCAACCTCGAACAATTGACCCGTGCCGGCGTGCCTTTGTTGGAGAGTCTTGCCGATTTACGCGACTCCATGAATGACCAGCGTTTCCGCGAAGTCATCGCCAACCTGGTCGAGGCTATCGAGGGCGGCAAAAAACTGTCCGAAGCGATGACCCAGCATCCCGACGCGTTCGATAAAATCTTTGTCAGCCTGACCCATGCCGGTGAAGCAAGCGGACGACTGCCGGAGGTGTTTGAGCACATCACCGAGTCATTGAAGTGGCAAGATGAAATGGCCTCGCACACCAAGACCATCCTGCTCTACCCCGCTTTCGTCGGCACTGTTGTGGTGGCGATTACATTTTTTCTGATGATCTATCTGGTGCCGCAACTGGTCAGCTTCATCAAAGGCATGGGACAGGAAATACCCATCCAGACGCGCATGCTGCTGGCCACCTCATCATTCTTCGTTAACTACTGGTATGTATTGATCGCGCTGCCCATCGCGCTGCCCATCGTCGGCCAGTTGGTCCTCACCTCCAGCCCGGAGATGCGCTTCAAATTTGACAAGTTCAAACTGGACATGTGGGTGATTGGCCCAATCCTGCGAAAAATTATTTTGGCGCGGTTCGCCAACACGTTCGCGATGATGTACGGATCCGGAATCAGCATTCTCGACTGTATCTCCAACTCGCGTGATGTGGTCAACAACCGCGCTGTCGCCCAGAGCCTGGAGGATGTCACGCATGAAATCGAGTCCGGCAAAAACCTCACCCAGAGTTTTCAGAATACCGGCATGTTCCCGCCGCTAGTGATACGCATGCTCAAAGTTGGCGAAGCCACCGGTTCGCTGGACAAGGCATTACTCAATGTCAGCTATTTTTATGACCGCGACGTGAAGAGTTCCATTAAAAAAGTACAAGTCATGATTGAACCCGCCATGACCATCGTGCTGGGTGCGTTGCTCGGCTGGGTGATGCTGTCGGTGCTGTCGCCTATCTATGATCTTATCGGCAAGGTGAAAATTTGATGGAACATTCTCTGCTGCTATTCCTGAGTGCTAATCGCCTGCATGCGCAACTCATGGCAGGCGGGAAAATCGCACTGCAGCGCGACTTCACCGGCACTCCGGACGGACGGGAAAATTTCATCTCTTTTTTGCGGACGGCAAAATATCCTACTTATTTACTGACCGATCTAATTGAAGAGGACTTCCGTCATGAAATCGTCCCTCACTTGAGCGGCAGCAGCCGTACCGCACTATTGCAACGCAAGTTCGACCAGTTTTATCGCGGCACGCCTTTCCATCAAGCCACCCGGCTGCAACGCCAAAAGACCGGGCGGCGCGATGATGACATGCTGTTTTCGGCGTTGACCAACCCTGCGCTCATCATGCCTTGGCTGAATATCCTGCTGGCGCAGCAAGCCCCTCTCGCAGGAATTTATTCGGTGCCGCAAATCAGCGCGCCGCTGGTCAAAAACCATCCCTCGAATCATCTGCTGCTGATTTCCTGGGAAAAATTTTCCGGCTTGCGCCAAACCTATTTCAGCGAACATCGCCTGCAAATTTCCCGGCTGACCCCTGTTCACGCCGAACTGACATTCCAGGATGCCGTCGTCAATGAGCTCACCCGCACCTACCAATATTTGAAGAGTTTGAGCCTGCTCCCGTCGGGACAAACACTCGATGTGCTCATCCTGTGCCACGCAAATGACCGCAACGAACTACAGAACAAATTATCCAAAAACGCAGATGTGCGTTATGACTTCGCGGATATCGAAGAAGTCGGCAAGCAACTCAAGATTAACCATCGTTTCACCGATTCGGACGCCAGCCAAATCTTCCTGCACCAGCTGGCCGCCAGCCGTCCCAAAACTGATTACGCGAACGCTGAACACACTCACTACTACACCCTTTGGCAGTTGCGCCGCGCACTCAGCTGGGGCAGCGGCGTGCTGTTGTTTGCCAGCCTGTTATGGGCGACCGCAACCGTCTGGCAAAACGGCGGGAATTTAACTGAAGCCGAGACTTTCAAGATACAGGCACAACGCATAGCGAAAGAAGCGCAACAAATTACGCAGGGCTTCCCCAACACGCACACCCCTGCTGCGGACATGAAGGCAGGCGTATCCATCATGCGCAAACTGGATCAATACGCACCTATCCCGCAAATTATTGTGAAGCCGATCAGCACGGCGCTTGACCGTTTTCCACAAATCGAGATACACGACCTGGGTTGGCAAGGGAATGCGACGGAACCGGTTGCCAGCAACACCCTGGCCGAAGTTCCTGCCCAGGTCATTATCCTGAAGGGAGATTTGCAAGGTTTCGGCAATGACTACCGCGCCGCGCTGGCGTATCTGGATCGCTTCCAGCTCGAATTAAGCACGCGTGGTTATCAAGTAACTGTCCTTGCCAAACCGCTCGATGTCAGCCCCAGCGGCAGCCTTGCAGATCAACGCGAAGCGCACGAAAATGAACTCGTTTTTTCGTTTAAACTTGTCTGGAGACCGCACGCATGATGAGGCTACACGGCGCACGGGGATCAGCAACATGGAGACCCGCAACATGAAATTCTCCAACGCAGATTTTTACCGGTTGCGCTGGAGCCTTGCGGCAGTCTGCGCATCCATCCTGCTGAGCAGCATCATTTTATATAGCAACAGTAAGTATGCAGACTTTACCCAAAAAGATCAGCGTACCGCCCAAAGCCAAATGAATGAGGCACGCAATCGTTTAACCATGGCACGCCAGGATCAGGAAAACCTATCAGCTTTTTCCCGGGAATATGACACCCTGGAAAAAAACAAAATCATCGGCGACGATCATAGACTGGACTGGATGGAAGTCCTGGAGAAACTCCGCAATCAGAATCTGGTCATCAATTTTCGCTATAGCATAGCCCCGCAAAAAAACTATGCGCCGCAGCCCGCCATAGACAGCGGCAACTTCGACATCCACTACAGCGAAATGAAACTGCAATTCGATTTGCTGCACGAAGGCCAACTGCTTAATTTCTTCGCCGCGCTGCGCAGCCAGATCAAAGGCCGCTATCAACTCGAAGGATGCACGCTGCAACGCGCCGCCACGGACGATGGATTTGCCTCGTCCACCGGGGCGAATATCAAGGCAGAATGCAGCGGCGGCTGGATCACCCTCAAAAACCGGAATGAAAAATGATTCATCACAAATGCTATTACAGCAACCGTCATTCCCGCGAAGGCGGGAATCCAGCGGGTGAACCAAAAACGTTTTTGAATGGCTGGATTCCCGCCTTCGCGGGAATGACGCAGTTTTGCGCCAATGGATTATTTAAGATGAATTCAAATTGTTCATTAGACTCGAACCCCTCCCAGCCTCCCCTTATCAGGGGAGGAGCAGGTTTTGCTCTCCCCCTGACAAGGGGGAGTTGGAGGGGGTTTTGGTCTAATGGATTATCTGGAATGAATTCAACTCTTGAAATTGTCTTGTGTGCCCTTGCATTAACGGCATCGGCGCCCGCCAACGCGGATGAACTCGGGCGGCTATTTTTTACCCCGGAACAACGCGCACAACTAGACTACAGTCATGCACGCGAGTCTCTATCCGACAACAACGACCGCGCCCTGACGCTCAACGGCATCGTGCAAAAGCATGGTGGTAAACGTACCGCATGGATCAACGGTGTGCCCCAA
>JAYVKW010000231.1:0-3419 GCA_043768015.1 Gallionella sp. | reverse complement strand
TGAAGGTGTGATCAACTTGGCCGATCCCTTCCATAAAAAGGTAATTGCCGAAGGCGTGGAGACCATAGCACACGGCACCATGCTTCTACATATGGGTTGTGATCTAGCACAAGGTTACGGCATCGCCCGTCCGATGGCGGCAGAACAGCTGTCCGACTGGATCAGAGATTTCCGGGCGGATCCGGCGTGGGCTCGTGCGGGCAATCTCCAGCTTTCGCGACAAGATACTGCCCTTGTTTTTGCCGAAGCCGAACATCGCCGATGGCTCGCCAATCTGGTCGCATACCTTGAAGAAAAAAATCTTGTTGACCCTAATCTCGATCCGGAAGAATGCCGCTTCAGCGAATGGTTGCATGGTCATGGGCAGTTGGCTTATGGTCATATGGCGGAATTCTCTGCCATCGAATCAAACCATTCAGCGATCCATGCATTTGGCAAGCGTCTGTCGTCTTTATGCACCTTGGATCAACATTCAAAGACTCGCGAAAGACTTCCAGAGTTGCTTGACCTGATGGACAATTTCATCAAATCCTTGCACGGGTTTATCGAGATTTTATGCGTTGATGAAAAGGTGCAATAAGAAAGGTGCAATAAGTAAGTATTTCCCGGCAGAGTCGAGGACTATAATTTGTGAGCCGCTTAAAGCGGCTTAACAGGGTCGGTTATCTTGGAAGGTATAGAATGCCGACATACACCATCGCTAAAATATAATGACACGATCCGAATTGATTGAACGACTGGCTGAGTTGAATCCCCAACTTAAACTTATAGATGCCGAATTGGGGGTTAAGGTGATACTCGAAGCGTTGTCGAATATCCTGTCAGAGGGTGGGCGTGTTGAAATTCGTGGCTTCGGTAGTTTCGATCTGAATTACAGACCGCCGCATAACGGGCGCAACCCTCAAACGGGTGCACAGGTGAAAGTGCCAGCCAAATATGTGCCTCATTTTAAGGCCGGAAAAGAATTGCGCGAACGAGTGAATCAAAAACAATGACTGTCGAATCGATTCCTGAGTTTTCTACAGCCGCCGCCAAGCTCTGGGCTGCCATTCCCGCTGATAACAAAAAAATGCTGCTCTCAAATGTCTGGTGTAGCAAATGCGGACACGCAGTCACCATCACTAATTTCACAGGCGTGGCTAAAGTCGGTGATTTGTTGCTCGTCGGTAAATGTTCAGATTGTCATGGTGATGTGGCGAGGGTAATCGAATCGCGTTAATCTGCTTGTTGACGCCGACCAAATATTGACCCAGCGCATTTTCGGCAACACCATGAAAGCGCGCTCGTTGGTACAGCAAAAAATGGAAGCGTGAATCAGGGCGTCTGCACTAAACAGAATGACAAATCTTGGCATGCCAGTGTGGACATGCCAGTGTCAGTAAAGATTTAAAATCAACGAAAATCGGTGGTGTCTTTGTCCTGATTTGATTCATTACTCATTCCAGTTGTCATAATACATGTTGGATTTTACCCGCTTTCATAGACTTTTCAACTTCCGCTTTCTGTTGCAAAGCGGTCGCTCAGATGTTCCACTTTGAAGGTCGGGTTAGTCTCGTTAGCTGCCCTTCGCGAAGTTCCGCTTTGCGGCAATGAAAATTTTATGCGAATTTAAAATCAGACTGCCCGAAAGCGGAACTTGATCAAGTTCCGGTATTGTTAAGGGTTGTCGGATAGCTGCCCTCGCGCACAAGGCTGTCAGGATACAATAAAACGCTGCGGGCAGGTATCGGACAAGCCTCGAGGGACGAAACCGCGTGATGTTGCCGCTGTCTGTCAGAGCAGGCGACGGTCTATGGGGATTTGAATGTTCGCTCTGCCGTTTGACATGACGATCAAGCGGATCTGCCTGACGCTATCATGGATGAGATGTCCCGTATCGAAACTTTGCACGCTGATTTTTAGTTGGATCGGCGCGCAAAAATCCGGGGATTTACAGCGCAAGACAATAGCTCCCCGTACCGGCGCTGGCCGATAAGTGTTTTGAGTCACGCTGAAGTTCATGCTGCACCTCGCAGCAGAGGCGGCGCGCGGATGTGCGGTTGGCGCACCAGCGTCTCGATCACGACCATAGCCGCACCACAATCCGGACAGACGAAAGTCGCCTGGACTGGTTCAGCCGACACCTCGTCATGGTTGGCGGGTAACGTTGCCACATGCAGCAGCTCCCGCACCTTCGCCAGGTTCTCGCTGCGACCTCCGTTGGCGATCAACCCGTAGTGACGGATGCGGTGAAAGCCGCTCGGTAAAACATGCAGCAGGAAGCGGCGCATGAACTCGCCGGTAGCCAGCGTCATGGTCTTGTAACGCGTCGCGCCTTTGGCGCGGTAGTCTTTCCAGTTAAACGTTACACCGCGTTCATCCATGCTGATGAGTCGCGAGTTGGCGATGGCCACGCGATGCGTGTAGCGCGACAGATACGCCAGCACTGTCGCGGGTCCGGCAAACGGGCGCTTGGCATACACCACCCATTCGCAGTTGCGCAGTGGCGCAAGCCACTCGCCGAAAGCCGTCGCATCAGCCAGCGGCGCGTGTTCACCGAAGAACTGTAGCTGGCCGCTGCGCTGTGCCAGTTCAAGTTCTTCCAGGAAGCGCCGCCTGAACAACCTGGACAACACCCGCACCGACAGGAAGAACCCCGGCTTGCAGGCGATCCACCGTTCCCCGTCCATGGACAGACCGCCACCGGGCACGATGCCATGCACATGTGGATGATGCGTCAGCGCCGACCCCCAGGTGTGCAGCACCAGCGTTGCGCCGATGCGTGCGCCCAGGTGTTTGGGATCGGCGGCGATGGTGCGTAGCGTTTCTGCAGCGACCTCGAACAGCAGACGGTAGATCAGCGCCTTGTTGGTGTAAGCGAGTTCGCTGATCGGTGCGGGTAAGGTAAACACCACGTGGTAATAATCTACCGGCAGCAGCTCGGTCTGGCGGGCTTCCAGCCAACGCTTCGCGGCACGGGCCTGGCACTTGGGGCAGTGCCGGTTACGGCAGGAGTTATAGGAGATTTCGTGATGATCACACGCCGGGCAATGCAGCACATGTCCACCCAGCGCCGCGCTGCGGCACTGTTCGATGGCCGACATGACTTTAAGTTGCCCCAGACTCAGGTGGGATTGTTGAGTCTGCCGCCACGCCTGACCGTGAGCGCGAAAAATATCCGCGACCTCCAGTGCGGAACGCACCATGATCGTGAACGACGCTGCGTTTTATACCGGCGGCAGGTTATCCAGCGGACTGACCACTTCGCGCAGAATCTTGGTCGCCACCTGAGTATAGAGTGCAGTGGACTCCAGCTTCTTGTGTCCGAGCAGCACCTGGATCACCCGGATATCCACCTTTTGCTCAAGCAAATGAGTGGCAAAGGAATGACGAAGCGTGTGCATCGAGACGCGCTTGTCGAGCTGCGCGACTTTGGCAGC
>JAYVKW010000230.1:0-3772 GCA_043768015.1 Gallionella sp. | reverse complement strand
TGAAACCCAGCTGCTGTGCAGCCTGCTGCATGGCTTCGATAAAATAAAACACATAGGCGGGGCCGCTGCCGGATACGGCGGTGACGGCATCCATCATCGCTTCGCTTTCCAGCCACAGCGTGCTGCCAACCGCCGCCAGGATAGTCTGCGCGTCGTGTCGGTGCGCAGCACTGACGGCAGGCAACGGGTAGAGGCCGGTAATGCCGCTGCGTATGAGTGCGGGCGTGTTGGGCATTGCGCGCACAATATTTTGCGTGCCCAGCCAGCGCGCCAGGTCTGTTGCGCGTATGCCGGCTGCGATGGAAATAATCAGCTGCGAAGACAGCAGCGGTGCCAGCTGCAACGCAAGCTCATGCAGTTGCTGCGGCTTGACCGCCAGCACGATAAACTCGCTGTGGGCGACCGCCGCGGCGAGATCTGCAGAGGCGCGAACGCCGTATTCGTTATGCAAACGCGTGCAACTTTCAGGGTTTATTTCCACCACGTGGATATGCGCCATTGCAAATCCGCGTTTAAGCAAGCCGCCAATCAGCGCGTTGGCCATGTTGCCGCCACCAATAAAACAAATATTCATTTTTTCTCCGATCTGTTCGACTTAAATTCTATCGCTCCCACCCTGACCCTCCCCCGTCAAGGGGGAGGGAAGTGGAGTGCAAGGGAGTTATGCATGGCTCATGCCCTGCTGCCAAAAATTGCGGTACCCACACGCACGATAGTCGCGCCTTCCAATATCGCTGCGGTCATATCATGCGACATGCCCATCGATAACGTATCCATTTTTAAACCTGTGGCGTTCAGCCGCTGCAGCAATTCGCGCATCTGGGCGAAGGGCGCGCGCTGCTCAGGCAGTTCCGAAACGGGTGCGGGTATCGCCATTAAACCACGCAGCTTCAGGCGAGGCAAAACGGAAATGGCGTGCGCCAGGGCCTCTGCCTCATCCGCCGTTACGCCGCCCTTGGTGGATTCGCCGCTGACATTGATTTGTACGCATACATTCAGCGGGGGCAGGTTGCCGGGGCGCTGCTCGGAAAGACGCTGCGCAATTTTCAGCCGATCCACGCTATGCACCCAATTAAAGTTTTCGGCAATCGCGCGCGTCTTGTTGCTTTGTATCGGGCCGATAAAATGCCACTGCAGCGGCAAGTCGCGCAAATCGTGTATTTTATCCAGCGCTTCCTGTACGAAATTTTCGCCAAACGCCTGCTGGCCGGCGTTGTAAGCCGTGCGTATGACGCTGGCGGGGACTGTTTTGCTGACAGCAAGCAGGGTGATTTGTGCGGCATCACGCCGTGCCATCAGCGCAGCCTGATTGATGGCCGCGTGCACTGCTTGCAAGTTAGAAAGGATTGCGGTCATAATCACTGGCGGATGCCTCTAAAAATCCAAATATCGTCGCGATACGGCGTTGTTCGAAAATTTTTTTCGCTTACATATCACACATATGCTGCGCTCTAAAATTTGTCTCACGCCTTGTCTCGCTTAGAAATTTGAATTTTTTGAGACACCCTGACGTTATTCAGAAAGGCTTGGCAGCCGCATCAATCAGAATGCGCTGCCAAACAAATGGGAAATTATAATGGATATTACCGAACTGCTCGCTTTTAGCGTCAAAAACAAGGCCTCAGACTTGCACCTTTCTGCAGGCTTGCCGCCGATGATAAGGGTGCATGGCGATATACGCAGAATTAACCTGCCGCCGATGGAGCACAAGGAAGTGCATGCCCTCGTGTATGACATCATGAATGACCATCAGCGCAAAATTTACGAAGAGAACAAGGAGATTGACTTCTCCTTCGAGGTTCCCGGCCTCGCACGCTTCCGCGTCAACGCCTTTGTGCACAACCGCGGCGCAGGTGCGGTGATGCGCACCATTCCTTCCAAAATATTATCGCTTGAAGACCTCAAGGCGCCGAAAATTTTTGAGTCAATTTCCGATTTTCCGCGCGGCATGGTGCTGGTAACCGGCCCTACCGGCTCCGGCAAATCCACTACGCTGGCGGCGATGGTCAACCACCGCAACGAACACGAAATGGGGCATATCCTGACGGTGGAAGACCCGATCGAATTTGTGCATGAAAGCAAGAAATGCCTGGTCAACCAGCGCGAAGTCGGCCCGCACACGCTGTCCTTCCAGAACGCGCTGCGCAGCGCATTGCGCGAAGATCCGGATATTATTCTGGTGGGTGAGATGCGCGATCTGGAAACCATACGCCTCGCCATGTCTGCTGCCGAAACGGGCCACCTGGTGTTTGGCACACTGCACACCAGCTCGGCCGCCAAGACGATCGACCGTATCATCGACGTGTTTCCTGCGGATGAAAAGGAGATGGTGCGCGCGATGTTGTCCGAATCGCTGCGCGCGGTGATCTCGCAGACTTTGCTCAAAACCAAAGACGGCACCGGTCGTGCCGCCGCGCATGAGATCATGATCTGCACCCCGGCTATCCGCAACTTGATCCGTGAATCAAAAGTGCCGCAAATGTATTCCGCCATTCAGACCGGCGCATCGATAGGGATGCAGACGCTCGACCAGTGTCTGCAAACGATGGTCAAGTCCAATATCGTCTCGGCTGCCGAAGCGCGCAGCAAGGCAATGAACAAAGATTTGTTCCCGGGTAACTAAGGAGAATTCGCGATGGAAAGAGATCAGGCGACCGAGCTGGTTCACAATTTGTTGCGCGGGATGACGTCGAAGAAAGCCTCCGATTTGTTTATTACCACCGGTTTCGCGCCTGCTTTCAAACTCGACGGGAAATTGATACCGGTTTCGAACCAGATATTGACCTCGTCCCACACCCAGGAACTTGCCCGCAGCATCATGAACGACAGGCAGGCGGCCGAGTTTGAAGCGACGCACGAATGCAACTTCGCCATCAGCCCGCCGGGGATAGGTCGCTTCCGTGTCAACGTTTTCCAGCAGCAACAGCGTGTGGGCATGGTGTTGCGTACCATTACCACCAAAATCCCCGATCTGGATGAAATGGGGCTGCCGCCGATACTGAAGGAAGTGGTCATGACCAAGCGCGGCCTGGTGCTGCTGGTAGGCGGAACCGGCTCGGGTAAATCGACGACACTTGCGGCCATGCTGGGGCATCGCAACAAAAATTCCTACGGCCATATCATCACCATTGAAGACCCGGTGGAGTATGTGCATGAGCATATCAATTGCATCATCACCCACCGCGAGGTGGGTGTAGATACGGATAGCTGGGAAGCGGCACTGAAAAATACGTTACGTCAGGCGCCAGATGTTATTTTGATCGGCGAGATACGCGATCAAGAAACGATGGAACATGCGGTTGCCTTTGCTGAAACCGGTCACCTTTGTCTGGCTACGCTGCACGCAAACAGCGCGAACCAGGCGCTGGATCGTATCATCAACTTCTTCCCGGAAGAGCGCCGTGATCAATTGCTGATGGACTTGTCGCTCAATATCAAGGCGATTGTTTCGCAGCGCTTGATACCGAGCAAGGATGTAAAAGGCCGTACCGCCGCGATTGAAATCATGTTGAACTCTCCGTTGATTTCCGACCTGATCTTCAAGGGTGAAGTGAATCAGATCAAAACCGTCATGTCCAAGTCGCGTGAATTGGGCATGCAGACTTTCGACCAGGCCTTGTTTGATTTGCATGAGGCAGGAAAAATCAATTATGAGGAAGCGTTGAGGAATGCCGACTCGGTAAATGACCTACGCCTGAATATCAAGCTAAACAGCAAACACTCCAAGGATGGTGACTTGATGTCGGGCATAGGCGAAATGAGAATGACCTGA
>JAYVKW010000229.1:0-5301 GCA_043768015.1 Gallionella sp. | reverse complement strand
ATCAAGCAGATGGTGGATGTGTTCCGGCAGCATCAGTGCTCGATTTTGGGTGTGCAGGATGTGCCGCGCGCGCAGACCGGCCAATACGGTATCGTCAGCAGTGTGCCGCTGGCAGACAATATTGAGCAAGTGAATGGCATCGTGGAAAAACCCAAACCTGAGGACGCACCCTCGACACTTGCGGTGGTTGGACGTTACATTCTCACGCCGCGAATTTTTCATCATCTGGAAAAAGTGCGGGCCGGGGCGGGCGGCGAAATTCAATTGACCGATGGCCTCGCCGCATTGATGCAGGAGGAAAAAATGCTCGCCTACCGCTTCAAGGGCACGCGCTATGATTGCGGTTCCAAGTTGGGTTACCTCAAGGCGACGGTATCA
Source organism: Gallionella sp. (assembly GCA_043768015.1). Lineage (GTDB taxonomy): Bacteria > Pseudomonadota > Gammaproteobacteria > Burkholderiales > Gallionellaceae > Gallionella. The sequence goes on along the minus strand of JAYVKW010000229.1, from coordinate 4,923 downwards.
CTGGGACTCAAGCATCCCGAGGTGAATGGCGAGTTTGCTGCGTATCTCCAAAGCTTGAAATAAACAAACGGAAAGCTTGAAATAAACAAACGGATAGTTTGAAATAATCCATGACCGTATCCATCCAGCGCGCGCGCGACATTTTACATCAGGCCGAATTGCTGTATTCCGCCGAGCAGGTGCAAGCGGCACTGCATAAGGTTGCGCAGCAAATCAATGCCGGGCTTGCGGATACGCATCCGCTGGTATTGTCGGTCATGGGCGGGGCGGTGGTGTTCAGCGGGCAGCTGTTGCCGTTGCTCGATTTTCCGCTGGATTTCGATTATGTGCATGTGTCGCGTTATGGCGATGCAAGGCACGGCGGCGCAATGCACTGGAAGGTCGAGCCGCGCGAGAATGTGCGCGGCCGGGTGGTGCTGTTGCTGGATGATATTCTGGATGAAGGACATACATTGTCGGCATTGCGCGAACGGGTGTTGAAGTTGGGCGCGGCACATTGCTACAGCGCGGTATTTGCCGACAAGCAGCATGGCCGCAAAAAACCTATCCACGCGGATTTTGTCGGGATGGAATTGCCGGATCGTTTTGTGTTCGGCTATGGCATGGATATCGAGGGGGCGTGGCGCAATTTGCCCGCCATTTACGCAGTGAAGGAGTAGAGAGTATGTTAGCAATCATAGGCGGTCGCGGCCTGACGCAATTGGCGAGCCTTAAAATCACCCATCAACAGGTGATGCGTACACCTTACGGCGAGCCGTCCGGCGCGTTTCTGTTCGGCACGCTGAATCACCATGAGGTGATTTTTCTGGCGCGCCACGGTTATGGTCACACCATCCCGCCGCATCTGGTGAATTATCGCGCCAACCTTTGGGTGCTGCGCGAACAAGGGGCCAGCAAAATTATCTCGGTGGCGACCGTGGGCGGTATCCGCGCCGATCTCAAGCCCGGCGTGATCGTCGTGCCGGATCAGATCATTGATTACACCCATGGCCGCGACGCGACCTTTTTTGAGGCGCGCGATAAACCGTTCAGCAATGCCGATTTTACCTTGCCCTATAGCACCACATTGCGTAGCCGCATTTTGCGCAGCGCGCAAACCGCACAACAGCCGTGTGTGGACGGTGGCGTGTATGCGGCCACGCAAGGGCCGCGTCTGGACAGCATCGCCGAGATCAACCGTTATGAGCGCGACGGGGCGGACATGGTGGGCATGACCGGCATGCCGGAAACCGCGCTGGCCAAGGAGCTGGAACTCGATTATGCGACCATCGCAGTGGTGGCGAATTATGCGGCGGGGCGCGGCGACAGCGCGGCGAGTATCAACATGGAAAGTGTCAATGCCATTGCAAGCGCAGCGATGGAGCGGGTGCGCAACATTCTTGAATGCGTGGTGAACGATGACGACTGAAGTGAAGCTTTAAAAATTCAACAATGTCATTCCTGCCTGATAAAACGGCCAGTCGTAGGGTGCGTTCCACGCACCAACGATGATGGTGCGTGGAACGCACCCTACATAATTGTTTTAAAATAGAATTGTAACTGGAGGCTATCAGATGGCGATCAGAACCGTATTGCGCATGGGCGATGCGCGCTTGTGGCAGCGTGCCGAGCCGGTCACTCATTTCGACACGCCGCAGTTGCATGCGCTGCTGGCCGATATGCGCGACACCATGAAAGCTCTCAACGGCGCGGGTTTGGCCGCACCGCAGATTGCCGTAGCGCTTCGCGTAGTAATTTTCGGTGTGCAGCAGAATACCCGTTACCCCGATGCCGAAACGGTGCCGGACACAGTGCTGATCAATCCGGTCATCACCCCGCTCGATGAGGAGATGGAAGAAGGCTGGGAAGGTTGCTTGAGCGTGCCCGGCCTGCGCGGCCTGGTGCCGCGCCATGCGCATATCCGTTATCAGGGCTGGGACGAATACGGCGCGCTGATCGACCGCACTGTGAGCGGGTTCCATGCCCGTGTGGTGCAACACGAGTGCGATCATCTCGACGGGATTTTGTATCCGATGCGCATAAGGGACATGACTAAGTTCGGCTACAACGAAGAACTGTTTCCCGGGCGGGAAATGCAGGATGAATAGTTGAGTACCCGAAGTGGGTGGGTCTGTGACCCGCATTTTTATTTCGAGATTAAGTCCGCTATGTACCTATTGTTAGGTAATTCGCCATCTGCCTGATGTGCTGATAACCAAAACACTTCACGAAAATAATAACGCCGCATCAAAGCGGCGTTTTTTGTCGGCTTATGGGATGCCGATAGTGTCAGTCATCGAATACTGACTTGGGTAGTAACTAAAAGTAATTAATCATTGAAGTGTCGATAGGCATCTCCCATTAACAGTTAACTTTTCCGAACCTGCGCTCAACAACTACAGTTATTTTATACACCTAATTTCTGGTAAGTTCAACTCGAAAAAATGAGCCGTTTCTGCCGTGATTGGAACAGTCCCTATGTTTTTTTTGGATGAACCATCTCGGCTGGTATAACCCAGCGCTCGAAGTCCTGTTCCGTAACATAGCCGAGCGCCACTGCCGCCTGCTTTAGCGTGCCGCCGTCATGGTGCGCGCGTTTGGCGATCTCGGCGGCGCGGTCGTAGCCGATGTGCGGGGTCAGCGCGGTCACCAGCATCAGCGAGCGCTCCATCAGTTCCGCGATGCGACCGCGATTGGCTTCGATGCCGCGCACGCAATGCTCCTCGAAGCTGGTCATGCCGTCGGCAAGCAGGCGCACGCTGTGCGAGAAGTTATGCGCGATGAGCGGCTTGAACACGTTCAGCTCGAAGTTGCCCGAGGCTCCGCCAACGGTGATCGCCACGTCGTTGCCGAACACCTGGCAGCACAGCATGATCAGCGCTTCGCACTGGGTCGGGTTTATTTTTCCCGGCATGATCGAGCTGCCCGGCTCGTTTTCCGGGATGCTGATCTCGCCCAGGCCGGAACGCGGGCCGGAGGCCAGCCAGCGCACGTCGTTGGCGATCTTCATCAACGCGACAGCCAGCGTCTTGAGTGCGCCGTGCGCGGCCACCAGCGCATCATGCGCGGCCAGCGCAGCGAATTTGTTGGCAGCGCTCTTGAATGGCATGTTAGTACTGCGGGCCAGTTCTGCGGCGACGCGTTTGCCGAATTCGGCATGGGTGTTTAGCCCGGTGCCGACTGCGGTACCGCCGGCCGCCAGTTGGTAAAGCGGCGCCAGCGCAGCGAGCAATAATGATTCCGCGAGATCCAGTTGCGCCACGTAACCGGAGAATTCCTGGCCCAGCGTCAGCGGGGTCGCGTCCTGCAAATGGGTGCGGCCGATTTTCACAATGTCAACGAATGCGCCGGATTTCATTTTCAGCGTGGCGCGCAGCGTGCGCAATGCAGGCAGGAGTTTTTGCTGGATGCCGAGCACGGCGGCCAGGTGCATCGCGGTGGGGAAGATGTCGTTGGATGACTGGCCGAGATTAACGTCATCATTCGGATGCACCTTCGACACGTTACCGACGAAGTCGGCCGTTTGCGGGAGAAGGTGCGATGCGGCCACTCCCGCACCCGCCGGCTCCGCCGTACCGTGTTGTGGCCGCACCTTGCGGGATTCACCGCGCGCGCCGCCGAGCAGTTCCGAGGCGCGGTTGGCGAGCACCTCGTTGAGGTTCATGTTGCTCTGCGTGCCGGAACCGGTCTGCCATACGGACAGCGGAAACTCCTCGCTATGCTGGCCGGCCAGCACTTCGTCCGCCGCTTGCATGATGGCGGTCGCCTTGTCTTCATTCAGCAGGCCAAGATCGCGATTGACCAGCGCACAGGCACGTTTGACTTGAGCGAGCGCCATGATGATCTCTACCGGCATGCGCTCGGACGAGATGTGAAAGTGTGCCAGCGAGCGCTGGGTCTGTGCACCCCACAGACGTTCAGCAGGCACTTCGATGGGGCCGAACGAATCGTGTTCTGTTCTGGTGGTCAAGGTGTTTCCTTCCCAATAAATATTGAAGTGCTGTTTGTAGGAGCCCAATTTATCGGGCGATGACTGATTCCAAATCGCCCGATAAATCGGGCTCCCACAAAACCGGCGCCTGTTTCATCATCCGGCGGACATCAACAAATAATGGACGTCAATCAATTGGATACCAGCTCGCGCAACACATACGGCAGTATGCCGCCATGGCGGTAGTAGTCCACTTCGATCGGTGTGTCGATGCGCAACAGTAATGATATTTTTTGCGTGCTGCCATCCTTGCGGTGTATGGTCAATGTCACATCCTGTTGTGGCTTGAGGTTGTCGTCGATGCCGCTGATGTCGAAACTTTCCTCGCCGGTCAAATGCAGCGCGGCCACGTTGGTGTCGCCCTTGAATTGCAGCGGCAGCACACCCATGCCGACCAGGTTGCTGCGGTGGATGCGTTCGTAGGATTTGGCGATTACCGCTTTGACACCCAATAGTTGCGTGCCTTTGGCCGCCCAATCGCGGCTGGAGCCGGTGCCGTATTCCTCGCCGGCGAAGATCACGGTCGGCGTGCCGGCGCCGATATATTTCATCGCGGCATCATAGATCGGCGTCTGTTCGCCCTGGTACAAAGTGTAGCCGCCTTCGACGCGGCTGCCGTCGGCATTCACAGGCAGCATCAGATTTTTGATACGCACATTGGCGAAGGTGCCGCGCATCATCACTTCGTGGTTGCCGCGCCGCGAGCCGTAGCTGTTGAAATCCTGGATCGCCACGCCACGGCTTTGCAGATATTTTCCGGCCGGGCTGCGGGCGTTAAAACTACCCGCCGGGCTGATGTGATCAGTGGTCACCGAGTCGCCAAATATGACCAGCGCTTTGGCTTGGTGGATTTCTTTGACGGTGCCATTCTGCATACTGAATTTATCGAAGAACGGCGGCCGCGCAATGTAGGTGGAATCATCCCAGCGGTATTGATCGCCGGTCGGTGCGGG
>JAYVKW010000228.1:0-3785 GCA_043768015.1 Gallionella sp. | reverse complement strand
TAATCTGCCAATTTGCTTAAACGCAACATGACCCACCTCGCTATTCATCTCGCTTAACTAGGACTAGTTTAGTCCAAGTTGGTTCGCAACGCAACTTCTGCTCTCCAAACCAATACTTGGCTGACCAAGCACCGTATGATGTGTATCATGGCGTACTGGCACTACTTTTAACCTGGTTATCCTAATAAACTCAGCCGCTTGTACTTGATGCGCAATCAAATTGAAAGAAATCTTTATGAATAAATTAGCAATCTTCACACTGCTATGCACTTTGTCTGCGTGTAGCACGCAAAGCAAACTTTGGGTTCCTGATTGGAAAGAAACCGCCCCGCTTACCATCGCACGCGCAGGCGCTGCAATCGTGGCAGTCGATGACACCCTTTTCTTGATCGGTGGAGTGGACGGCAATGATTTTTTAAATACTACTGAATATGCCAAAATTCAAAAAGATGGATCTTTAGGCTCGTGGCAAGCGGGACCGAGTTTAAAAGAGCCTCGCGGCTTTATCGACGCGGTGATCCATAACGGCTCAGTATATGTGGTCGGCGGCGGAAACGGTCCCAATGGACATAATTTACTGCGTACCGCCGAACGCGCACATATCTTGCCTGACGGCACCTTGGGTCCATGGGAAACCGAGAAGAACCAAATGGTCGTACCGCGCCGTTGCAGCAAGATCATTGCATCGGGTAATTCTATTTATTCTTTTGGTGGCTTTGGTGGCGTTCTTTTAGATACGGTTGAACGAGCCGACTTTATGCCGGATGGCAGTCTCGGGGAATGGCAGCTCGAACCAAAAACCATGCTTATGCCCCGTTATGTGAATGGGGTAAAAAAATGGGGCTCGGCCGCTTATGTCATTGGCGGACATGATCAAGACAAGGGGGTCGGCATTACCGATGTCGAATGGTCCCCGCTGGGCGATCCGGAAATGCGCAACTGGAAAATGACCAAACCATTACAAATCGGACGATATGGGTTATCCACGGTTGCACACGGGGATTATCTCTATGCGCTGGGTGGCCTTACCGGGCTGGAATTTCTCGATAGCGTGGAAAAAAGCCAAGTGAATACCGACGGACAATTATCCGCATGGGAAATGACTACCCCGCTCACCGTGCCGCGCGGCATGTTTAGCGTGGTTGAATACAAAGACTGGATATATGTGATTGGCGGTTCCAATCGCGATAAATATTTATCCAGCGTGGAATACGCAACAGTCAATAAAACCGCAGACTTCGGATACTGGGGGCTTGAGTCGGATGTCCATGCATACAAGGCAAAACTGGCCGCACGCAAAGAAAATCAGACCCAGTTACCCAACCGGGGTACCGTAAGAACGGTCCTTCAGGCAGCAGCCTATACCTATTTGGAGGTGGTCAATGATAAACAAGAACCGATCTGGCTGGCCGGTACCAAGCTTGACATTAAACCCGGCAACCACGTCCGCTATAGCAAAGGTGTAGTAATGAGCGGCTTCTACAGCAAAGAACTGAACCGGAGTTTTAAAGAAATTCTGTTTGTTGGGCAAGTGCAACAGGCGGAGTAGCAATGAAAGTTCGCCTTGATAAAACGAACCTTATGCACCGAGCAAGGAAATGATCTCTTTGATCTCGTGACGCAGCTCAGCGACATTTAACACAGCTGCAGGTAAGTCAACACGACCTGGTTGATTCGGATTTTCCAGTAGATTGCGTGCCCCGCTGATCGTAAAACCCTGCCCGTACAACAACTCGCGGATACGCCGGATCAGCATCACTTCATGATGTTGATAGTAGCGCCGATTGCCGCTGCGCTTGACCGGTTTAAGCTGGGTAAACTCCTGCTCCCAATAGCGCAGCACGTGCGCCTTGACCCCGCACAACTCGCTGACCTCACCGATGGTGAAGTAACGTTTGGCGGGAATCGGCGGGAGTTCCGAGTTAGGTTTGTGGTTTTCCATGATAGGACTTTTCCACCATGGTTTTCAGTTTCTGGCTGGGATGAAACGTCACTACGCGACGCGCAGTGATCGGGATTTCTTCGCCGGTCTTTGGATTGCGTCCGGGTCGCTGCGGTTTATCGCGTAGCTGAAAATTACCGAAGCCGGATAATTTGACGCTCTCACCTTGCTCCAGCTGCAAACGAATTTCCTCAAAAAACGCTTCGACCATATCTTTGGCTTCGCGTTTATTGAGACCTACTTTTGCGAACAGCAAATCGGCCAGTTCGGCTTTGGTTAATGTCGTTGTCATTTCTCTCCCTTATTCCAATCCCATTTCATTGGAATTACATGCGTAACTGCGCACCGTGTTTTTGCAAAACAGCCACTAATTGCGTGATGCTAGTTTCAATTTCTGAATCTATGAGTGTTTTATGAGTATCTTGTAACAACACACGGAATGCAAGGCTTTTTTTGCCTTGCTCCACGCCTTTGCCGCGATATACATCGAACAGTGCAACCTCTGCCACATAAGGTGCGGATACGTGCTGCATGGCGTCCAGCAAGGTTTGCACCGTAATTCCCTCGTCGACCACCACCGCCAAATCGCGACGCACCGGCAAGAACTTGGCGATCTCGCACATGTGCGGCACTTTCGCCTGCGTCAGCGCGCCGAGATCGACTTCGAACCACACGCAGGCTTGAGCCATGTCGTATTGTTGCTGCCAGTGCGGATGCAACTCGCCCAACCAGCCGACTCTCTGCTCGCCGCAATAAATCTGCGCAGAGCGTCCCGGATGTAAGGCCGGATGGGCTGCTGCAACAAAACGCAACGTCTGAGGTGCAAACAATGCGTCGACATCCGCTTTTACATCGTAGAAATCCACGGGTCTGGTGGCTGTACCCCATTGTTCAGGTTGAGTTTCACCATAGGCCAAGCCGGATAATCGCTGGCTTTGTACATATTCATTGCCCGCTTTGGCAAAACATGCGCCGACCTCGAACAGACGCACGCGCGCTTGCTTGCGATTCAGATTGAAACGTAACGCACCGACCAACCCGACTATCAAACTGCTGCGCATCACCGCCAGATTGCTGGCGATTGGATTTTGTAACGCGACCGGATCATCGTTGCCACACAGCTCACGCTCAACGTCCTCTTCCACAAAGGAGTAACTGACAATCTCCTGGTAATCAAGTGCCACCATCGTTTGCAGGATGCGCGCCAGCGGCCGCTGCAACTCACTGCATGGCAGCATAGTCATGTCCGCGTGTGGGGCTAACGCGGGGATATTGTCATAACCGTGCAATCGCGCCAACTCCTCGATAAGATCGGCCTCGATGGACAGATCAAAGCGAAAGCTTGGCGGCACTACCAGAAAATCTTCGCCATTCGATTTGCACTCAAATTGCAATCGCTGCAACAATATTGCGATTTGACTGCTGCCCAAGGCAATGCCGAGCACCCTTTCGACACGCGAACGGCGCAGAATAACTGCTTCGCGCACGGGCAACAGACCGCGCACTTCGCTGATAGCTCCCGCACTACCGCCACAGATTTCCAGCAGCAATTGCGTAGCACGTTCCAAAGCCTGACGGGTCGCTGCGAAATCCACGCCGCGCTCGAAGCGGAACGAGGAATCAGTCGCCAGTCCAAAGCGGCGTGCCTTGCCGACGATTACATCGGGATGAAAAAATGCACTTTCCAAAAACACATCCTGCGTGGTCGTTTCCACACCGCTGCCCTGCCCGCCCATGATGCCCGCCAGCGCCAGCACCCTGGTGTCATCGGCAATTACCATAATCTCTTCGTCCAGCACCACCTGCTGCTCATTGAGCAAGATCAGCGACTCATCTTTGCGCG
>JAYVKW010000227.1:0-3407 GCA_043768015.1 Gallionella sp. | reverse complement strand
TTCGACACGCTAGGTGCCGACATTCTGCGCTTGTGGACGGCATCGACCGATTACTCGGGTGAGCTGACTATCTCCGACGAAATACTCAAGCGCGTGGTGGAAAGCTACCGGCGCATCCGCAATACCTTGCGTTTCCTGTTGGCCAACATCGCCGACTATGACCATGCCCAACACGCGCTGCCCGTGGAACAATGGTTGGAGATTGACCGTTATGCACTTGCACTTACGCAGAAACTGCAGGATGAGGTGTGTGCCGATTATGAGTGCTACGAATTCCATCTGATCGCACAGAAATTGCAGGCCTTCTGTTCCGAAGCTTTGGGAGGCTTCTATCTTGATATCCTGAAAGATCGTCTCTACACCGCAGGTGAAAATTCACCAGCACGCCGTTCTGCACAAAACGCGCTGTATCACATCACCCACGCGCTGACACGTCTGATTGCGCCGATTCTGAGCTTCACTGGTGAAGAAGTTTTGGAGGTGTTGAGCGGCAAGAATGACGAGAGCGTGTTTCTGGGTGAGTGGTACACGCTACCGGATCGGCAACTGGATGGCGATGCGATTGCCGCATGGCAAAAGATCGAAGCCTGGCGTGCCAAGGTGAACAAGCAACTGGAAGAAGCGCGCGCCGCAGGTCTGATCGGCTCGGCGCTCGCCGCAGAAGTGGATATGTATGTCGCAGGCGAAGATTACGATGTGTTGGCGCGTCCCGGCAATGATTTGCGTCTGGTGTTCATCACCTCGCGCGCCACCGTGCATCGCGTCGCAACGGAAGCGGAAGGACATATCGATGTCGCCGCCAGCCTGCACGACAAGTGCGAACGGTGTTGGCATTACCGTGATGATGTTGGTGCGGATATGCAGCATGCTACGCTGTGCGGTCGTTGCGTGAGTAATCTGTTTGGAAGTGGTGAGGCTAGAAAATATGCGTGATGTATTTTGCTGGTCTCAAACCCCAACCCCCCTCAGTCCCCCCTTGTCAAGGGGGAAGCCAGGCTCCTCCCCTGATAAGGGGAGGCTGGGAGGGGTTAGGTTTTGGTTTGGATTGAAGGGATGAAGATGTCCCTCCCCAAATGGCTCACCCTGAGCGCGCTGGTGATAGCTCTCGACCAATTGAGCAAGGCGTGGATCACACACCACTTTGCGTTTGGTGAAAGCTTTACCGTGCTGAGTGTTTTCAATTTGGTGCTGGTGCATAATACCGGCGCAGCGTTCAGTTTTTTGAACGATGCGGGCGGGATGCAACGCTGGCTGTTCAGCATCATCGCGATAATCGCTTCGGCGTGGATAGTCTGGCTGTTGCGCAAACATGTCACACAGACGCTGTTTGCCTTCGCGTTGAGCCTGATACTCGGCGGTGCGCTGGGCAATCTGATCGATCGGCTCGCATATGGTTATGTGGTGGACTTCTTGTCGTTCCATTGGGATGAGTATTACTTTCCTGCGTTTAACTTGGCCGATTCCGCCATCACCTGTGGCGCGTTCCTATTAATTTTAGATAGTTTCAAGGAGAAAAAACATGGAACTGCTGCTGGCTAATCCGCGCGGCTTTTGCGCCGGGGTGGATCGCGCCATCGAGATCGTGGAGCGCGCGCTGGTTCTGCACGGCGCGCCGATTTACGTGCGCCACGAAGTGGTGCACAACAAATTCGTGGTGGACGGTTTGCGCCAAAAGGGCGCGATTTTCATCGAGGATCTGGCGGATGTGCCGAGCGGCAGCATCCTGATCTTCAGCGCCCATGGCGTGTCGCAGGCGGTGCGCCATGAGGCCGAAGCGCGTGGGCTAACCGTGTTCGACGCGACCTGTCCGCTGGTGACCAAAGTGCATATCGAAGTGTCGCGGATGCGCGATCAGGGCAAGGAGATTGTGATGATCGGCCACGCCGGACACCCCGAAGTGGAAGGCACCATGGGGCAGAGCAACGGCGGCATGTATCTGGTGGAATCGCTGGATCAGGTCGCCAGCCTCAAGGTGAGTGACGAGCACAATCTGGCTTATGTCACGCAAACCACGCTGTCTGTGGATGATGCCAGCGCGATCATCGCCGCGCTGAAGACGCGTTTTCCGTTCATCACCGGCCCGAAGAAAGACGACATCTGCTATGCCACGCAAAATCGTCAGGATGCGGTAAAGATGCTGGTCAAACAATGTGACGTGGTCGTCGTGGTGGGGTCGCCGAACAGCTCGAATTCAAACCGCTTGCGCGAAGTTGCCGCGAACGTCGGGGTGCCCGCCTATCTGGTGAACGATGCGAGTGAATTGCAGCCGGAGTGGTTCGTCGGCAAAGCGCGTGTGGGGATCAGCGCGGGAGCGTCCGCACCGGAAGTATTGGTGCAGGGCGTGATCTCACGACTGGAAAAAATAGGCGGGGCAAAAGTAATCGAGTTGCAGGGCATCGTCGAGAACGTGGTGTTCCCCTTGCCCAAAACATTGATCCCGATTGTCGCCAAATCCTAAATTTTCAACCTAAACTTGCAACCCTGATTTCCCTTATCCCATGCAAGCGGACTTCCTGATCGTCGGCGGCGGTGTGATCGGTCTGACCAGCGCACAAGTCCTGCTGCAAGCGGGTTATCGTGTGACGCTGGTCGAGCGCGGCACAGTGGGGCGGGAAGCATCTTGGGCAGGTGGCGGCATCCTCTCGCCGTTATGCCCTTGGGATTATCGAGAGGCTGTCACGCGCCTCGCGCAACGCGGTATGAGTATGTTCAGCGAGGTTGCCGCCATGCTACACACTACCACCGGCATCGATCCTGAATATCAGCGCAGCGGCATGTTGCTGTTGCCGCCTTACCAGGAAGAGCTTGCCACGCAATGGTGTGCGCAACATCAAGTTGCGTTGCAGCATGTCGATATGGGCGAGTATTTGCATGGTTTGCGGGGCGAGGGGTTGTTGTTGCCGGAAGTCGCGCAAGTGCGCAATCCGCGCCTGTTGCATGCGCTGCGCAAGCGTGTGGAAATGCTTGGCGGCATGATTCTCGAACAGCATGAAGTGCAAAAGTTCGAGATTGCCGGTGAACGTGTGGTTGCGTTACAAACCACGCAGGGAAAATTCGGCGCGGATGCCTACATCGTAGCGGCGGGCGCATGGAGCAAAACATTGCTGGGCGAACACGCGCTCAACATGGACATCCGTCCGATACGCGGACAAATTCTATTGTTCAAGTTTGATATTCCGCCGTTCCAGCCCATCCTGCTCAAGGAAAATTTGTATTTCATCCCGCGCCGCGATGGGCATGTGTTGGTCGGCAGCACGCTGGAAGATGTCGGCTTCGACAAATCCACCACCATGGAGGCGCGCGACAGCCTGTTGCAGCGCGTGCGCGAAATTTTCCCGGGCTGGCGTGACCGCATGCCGGTGCAACACTGGGCCGGATTTCGCCCCGGTTCGCCGGACAACATCCCC
>JAYVKW010000226.1:0-3050 GCA_043768015.1 Gallionella sp. | reverse complement strand
GGTGTTCCAATCATTAATCACTATCAGTACTCACTTGTTCGCGCCGATTGAATATTGACCCAGAACCGGTCGCTATTTTTTGAACCAGCGATTGCGGATAAGTGTAATAAAAACTGGTTTTTGAAGTTCACCGTTTCATTTTTTAAAAAATGCGCGGGGAAATTCATACGGGTTTCCCCGCGCACAACTCAGATCAGCTAGTTTGGATTTCACAGTTTTGTCTCACAGTCTGTCACTTGTTATTTTTGTGTCACCTTAAAACTCCAGCGGGTCAATGTTCAGCACCACTGTATAAATTTTATTGTTAAAGGAGATCGTGCGTGTTGATGCAAGTCAATTTTTGGGGATTTTCCCCTGCCCGCTTTAACAATCGAAGAATTCCACAGGTTATGCGGCAGCTTGAGACAGTCATCGCCCAGATCATACCGAACAGCCAGCAATTGCTGGCTGTTCGGTGATGAGAGTATGCTGATGAGCCAGCAGAATTACTTGAGGTAGAACATCAGCCGCAGTACGAATGACTTCAGGCGATCAGCTTCTTGCTGCGCAGCATCTCGATGATCTCCGCAATCACACCCGGATCATCGATGGTCGATGGCACCATATATTCCTTGCCGTTGACGATATTGGCCAGGGTCTTGCGCAGCGTCTTGCCGGAACGGGTCTTGGGCAGTCTGGCCAGGATCACCGTGTCCTTGTAACAGGTGATCGCACCGATGGTGTCGCGTATGCGGGTGATCAACTGCTGTTGCAGGTCTGCCTCGGCGATGGTCACGCCGGACTTGAGCACCACCAGTCCCATCGGCACTTGCCCCTTGAGATCGTCGTCGCGCGCGATCACCGCGCATTCCGCCACCGCGGGATGGGTGGCGATCACTTCCTCTATCTCGCCGGTGGATAGCCGGTGCCCGGCGACGTTGATCACATCGTCCACACGCCCCATCACGAAGACATAGCCGCCCTCGTCGATATAGCCGCCATCGCCGCTGGTGTAGTAACCGGGCAGGAAGGTCAGATAGCTTTCGCGGAATTTGTTCACATCGCCCCAGATATGATTCAGGCAGGCGGGCGGCAGCGGCAGCTTGAGCGCGATGTAGCCCTGCGTGCCGCGCGGCACCTGGCGTCCGTTCTCATCCAGTATCTGCACATTGAAGCCGGGCACCGGCATGGTAGAAGAGCCGGGCTTGATAGCCATCGGCTCGATACCCTGCATGTTGGCGGTGATCGCCCAACCGGTCTCGGTCTGCCACCAATGATCCACCACCGGCTTGCCGCTTTGTTCGGTGAGCCACGCTTCGGTGGGCGGGTCTAGCCGTTCGCCTGCGGAGTAGATGATCTTCAGTTTGCTCAAGTCGTAATTTTTCATCAGCAACGCTTGCGGATCTTCCTTCTTCACGGCGCGGAATGCGGTGGGTGCGGTGAACAGCGCCTTCACGCCATACTCGGCACAGACGCGCCACAGCGCCCCCGCATCCGGTGTCATGATCGGCTTGCCCTCATAGACTATCGTGGTGCAGCCATGCAGCAACGGGCCATAGACGATGTAGGAGTGGCCGACCACCCAGCCCACGTCCGACGATGCCCAGTACACATCGCCCGGCTCGACGTTGTAGATCGCCTTCATGCTGTATTTGAGCGCCACTGCGTGACCGCCATTCTCGCGCAACACGCCCTTGGGTTTGCCGGTGGTGCCGGAGGTGTAGAGGATGTACAGCGGGTCGCTGCCCTTGACCGGCGTGCAGCCCACAGCCTTGGCCTTGGCCAGCAACGTGACCCAGTCATGATCGCGTTTTTCGACCAGTGGCGCGATCGCTTGCGGACGCTGGAAGACGATGCAGCTTTGCGGTTTGTGCATTGCAAGATCGATGGCGCGGTCGACCAGGGGTTTGTATTCCACCACGCGTTTGATCTCGATGCCGCATGACGCGGTGAGGATGACTTTGGGTTTCGCGTCGTCGATGCGCACCGCCAGCTCCGGCGGCGCGAAACCGCCGAACACGACCGAGTGGATCGCGCCCAGCCTTGCCACCGCCAGCATTGCGATAACCGCTTCCGGGATCATCGGCATGTAGATGATGACGCGGTCGCCTTTCACTACGTCCAGACCAGCCAGCATCCCGGCGGTGCGCGCCACCACGTCGGTCAGTTCGGCATAGGTGTAGCGCGACTTGGTATTGGTGACGGGGGAATCGTAGATCAGCGCGAGCTGGTTGCCGCGCCCGGTCTTCACATGGTGATCCAGCGCCATATAAGCGGTGTTCATCTCGCCGTCGGCGAACCAGTAGCCGAGGCCATCGTCATCGAGCGACAGTATCTGCTGAGGGAACTTGAACCACTCCAGCGCTTCGGCCTGCTTGCGCCAGAAGCTCTCCGGATCTTTCATCGAATGGTCATACTCGGTCTGGTAGCTCATTTCGATTCTCCCTTTATCGTCATTCCGGCGAAGGCCGGAATCCAGCAAGAAAAATAATCCGCGAAGCGGATACAACCTTCATGTTGTCCCGCTTTCGCGGGGAATCATTAATCAACTGGATTCCGGCCTTCGCCGGAATGACGCGGCCTTAATTGATGATAAACATCTCCATAAACTCATTGACCGGTGTCGCTTCCAGCTTCTTCTTGTCCAGGCACAGCGCCATGATCTGCTCGCAGCGTTGTTCGGGAAAGCGCGTGCGCAGATTGCTCAGGAACTTCTGTTCCAGCACCGGGATGCCCTCGGCACGGCGGCGGCGATGGCCGATCGGATATTCCACTTCGATCTTGTCGCTGCTGTTGCCGTCCTTGAAGAAAATTTGAATGGCATTGGCGATGGAGCGTTTGTCGGCTTCCAGATATTCGCGGCTGTAACGCGGCTCTTCGACGATCTCCATCTTGTTGCGCAACTGGTCGATGATCGGATGGTCCACGTGGAAGCTGTTCTCGTAATGTTCCGCCACCAGATCGCCGAACGCCAGCGGCACAGCGACCATGTACTGGATGCAATGATCGCGGTCTGCAGGATTCGCCAGCGGGCCGACCTTGGAGATGATGCGGATCGCGGATTCGTGGGT
>JAYVKW010000225.1:0-6291 GCA_043768015.1 Gallionella sp. | reverse complement strand
CGTGTAATTGGAACCTTGGCGGAGAGGGAGGGATTCGAACCCTCGATACAAGTTTAAGCTCGTATGCGCCCTTAGCAGGGGCGTGCCTTCGACCTCTCGGCCACCTCTCCGAAGGCGGCGCATAGTAATGTAACCGGCCTGAAAGGTCAAACGATTATGCGTTTTCCTGGTCGAGATCGAACGCCTTGTGCAACACGCGCACGGCCAGCTCAAGATATTTCTCGTCGATGACCACGGAAATTTTTATTTCCGAAGTGGAGATCATCTGGATGTTGATCCCCTCTTCCGCCAGGGTGCGGAACATCTTGCTGGCGATACCGACGTGCGAGCGCATCCCGACACCGACCACGGAGACCTTGGCCGCCTTGTTATCGCCGATGACTTCGCGCGCGCCGATGTGCGGTTGCACCTTGTTCTTCAAGATGTCCATCGCTTTGGCGAATTCATTGCGGTGCACGGTAAAGGAGAAGTCGGTGGTGCCGTCCACACCGACGTTCTGGATGATGATGTCCACGTCGATGTTGGCATCGCTGACCGGCCCCAGAATCTGGTAGGCGATACCGGGCTTGTCGGGCACGCCCATCACGGTGATTTTGGCTTCGTCGCGGTTGAACGCGATCCCGGAAATGATTGCTTTTTCCATTTTGTCGTTGTCCTCAAAAGTTATCAGCGTGCCTTCGCCCTCTTCCTCGAAGCTGGACAGCACGCGCAGCTTGACCTTGTATTTCCCGGCAAACTCCACCGAGCGAATTTGCAACACCTTGGAGCCCAGGCTGGCCATCTCCAGCATCTCCTCGAAGGTGATGCTCTTCAGGCGGCGCGCTTCGGGAACCAAGCGCGGGTCGGTGGTATAAACGCCGTCCACATCGGTGTAGATCTGGCATTCGTCGGCACGCAGCGCGGCGGCAATCGCCACACCCGTGGTATCCGAGCCGCCGCGCCCCAAAGTAGTGATATTGCCGGCCTCGTCCATACCCTGAAAACCCGCCACCACCACCACGCAGTCATTCGCCAGATCGGCACGTATGTTTTGCTCGTCGATGCTGACGATGCGCGCTTTGGTGAAGGCGCTGTCGGTGAGTATCTTGACCTGCGCGCCGGTGTAGCTCTTGGCGTTCAGCCCCAGCTCCTTGAGCGCCATCGCCAACAGCCCGATGGTGACCTGCTCGCCGGTGGAGATGATCACATCCAGCTCGCGCGGATCAGGATGCTTCTGGATTTCATGGGCAAGCCCGATCAGACGGTTGGTCTCGCCGCTCATCGCGGAGACCACCACCACCACCTGATGCCCAAGTGCCTTGAATTTAGCGACGCGCCGCGCCACGTTCTTGATGCGTTCCGGATTGCCGACCGATGTGCCGCCGTACTTCTGAACTATGAGTGCCACGTTTTTTCCATGCCTGACTTGAAAAGTGGACGCGATTCTAGCGCAACTGACCGAAAAAAACGAGGCGTAAACATGGCGTGGCTTGCCTCGAAGAGGTTCTCGTACCCGGAGGGTGCTAAACTCAAGCCACTTGAGTTTCTTATGCAGACTATCACGACGAAAAACTATGGTCCGGGCACCCGCATGACAGAAATCACACCGCGCGGCATTCCCGCAGTAGCCGCGCAACACTTGCGCGATAGCGGTTATTCGTCTGCCCTGGCGAAAATTTTCGCGGCGCGCGGCATTACCGACAGCAAACAACTGGACACTACTTTTGCCGGGCTGTTGCCGTTCGACGCGTTGAAAAACGCCCGCGAAATGGCATGTTTCCTGGCTGACGCCATTGCCGCGAAAAAAAAACTCATGGTCATCGCCGACTACGATGCCGACGGCGCGACTGCCTGTGCGGTGGCGGTGCGTGGTCTGCGTGCCTTCGGCGCACAAGTCGATTTCATCGTCCCTAACCGTTTTGAATACGGTTACGGTTTAACGCCAGAGATCGTTCAATTGGCCGCGCAGTCCGCTCCCGACATACTGATCACTGTGGACAACGGCATCGCCAGCGCAGAAGGCGTGGCCGAGGCCAACCGGCTTGGCATGCAAGTCCTGATCACCGATCATCATTTGCCCGGCGACACGCTGCCGGATGCCGCCCGCATCGTCAATCCCAATCAACCCGGCTGCACATTTCCCAGCAAAAATCTGGCTGGTGTCGGTGTAATGTTCTATGTGCTGCTGGCGTTGCGCGCCGAGCTGCGCACGCGCGGCGCTTTTGCCCAGCTTGCGGAACCCAAACTTGCTGGCCTGCTCGATCTGGTCGCGTTGGGTACCGTCGCCGACGTGGTCAGGCTGGACCAGAACAATCGCATCCTGGTGCAACAGGGGTTGCAGCGCATCCGTGCCGGGCGCGCTTGTGCCGGTATCAACGCGCTGTTGCAAGTGGCAAAAAAAGATCCGGCGCGCACCTCCAGCCGGGACTTGGGCTTTACCGTCGGACCGCGCCTGAACGCGGCGGGCAGGCTGGACGACATGAGCCTGGGCATCAATTGCCTGCTGACCGATGACGCCGCAACCGCAATGTCTATCGCCGCCAAACTGGACGCGCTCAATCGCGAGCGGCGCAGCATCGAAACGGATATGCAGGACAATGCGCTCGCGGCACTGGAGACTATCGATCCATCGGATAACTTCAGTCTCGTCCTGTTCGATGAATCCTGGCATCAAGGCGTGATCGGCATTCTTGCCTCGCGCCTCAAGGATAAATTTCATCGCCCGGTGATCGCCTTCGCACGCGCCAACAACGCACCCGCAAGGGGTACGCCGGTGGGTGCCCCGCTGCTGCGCAGCGACCCTTCCGCAGGCGAAATAAAAGGCTCTGGACGTTCCATCGCCGGACTGCATCTACGCGATGCGCTGGACCTGGTCAGCAAACGTCACCCCGCGCTGATAAAAAAATTTGGCGGGCACGCTGCAGCGGCCGGCCTGAGTATCGCCGAAGCTGACTTCGATGACTTCGTGGCGGCCTTTGAGCAAGTTTGCAGCGAACTACTCGATGCGAGCGACCTGGCGCAGCATATCGAAACCGATGGCGCGCTGGATGTTGCCGAAATGAATCTGGAAATCGCTCGACTGCTGGATGAACAAGTGTGGGGACAGGGCTTCCCTGCCCCGCAATTCAGTGATGACTTCATCGTGCAGAATCAGCGCGTAGTCGGCGAAAAGCATCTCAAACTGCGTCTAAGTGCAAAAGGAAAGAACATCGATGCGATTCTGTTCGGACACAACGAGATGCTGCCCGAACAAATACATGCCGTGTACAGCCTGGCTGTCAACGAATATAATGGCAGCGCCAACTTGCAACTCATCGTGCGGCACTGGTATCCAACCAAGGAGTGAAGCCATGAAAAATTCTTTGACCGAAATAAAATATGATCCGGGCCAAATAATAATCAGGCAGATTAAAATTCTTCGCCCGCTAAACGGAAGCCTGCTGATCGGGCTGCTAAGTTTTTTGTTATTTTCCCCCACCGCCTCCGCCATCCCCGCATTCGCAAGGCAATACGGCTTAAGCTGCAACACCTGTCATGCCGCATTTCCCAAGCTAAACAGTTTTGGCCGCGACTTTATGGCAAAAAATTACCGCTTGGAGAATTGGAAGGAAAACACGCTCCAAACCGGTGACGATATGCTGGCGTTGCCCAAAACCGTGCCCCTAGCCATACGTGCGCAGGCCTATGTCAAGGCTCATCAGACCAACAGCATTGATCCCACCACCGGTGTGGTCACGAATAAATCCACATGGGATTTTCAATCACCTTTCCTCCTCAAGCTACTGTCCTCCGCCCCAATATCGGATCACATCAGCTATTATTTTTACGGCATATTGGCGGAGCAGGGCGATAACGGTAAGGCCTTCATCGAAGATGCCTGGATCAGCCATGACGATATATTTGGCAGCGGGATCGGTTTGCAACTCGGCCAATTTCAAATAAGCGATTTGATGTTCCCGCGCGAGCCGCGACTGACGGCACAGGATTTCCTGCCCTACTCCATGGCCGGGATCACTTACGAACGCGGCGTGTTATTTAATCGTGACATCGGGCCGGTAAACCTGGTGCTGGGTGCGGTGAACGGCAATGGCATCGACACCAGCTACCCGGCCAACAGCGGCGGTTTCAAGCGCTCCCAGACGCAGTTCGACAACAACCAATCCAAAACTGTATTCGCCCGCATCGGCACAAACATAGGGCCGGTCAGGACGGGTTTGTTCGGACTTTCCGGCAAGCAGCCCAGCGGCGGGACAGGAACAAGCATACAGACCGGTACGCGCGAGACAGGCAAGCGCGTGCTGGGTCTGGATTTTTCCGGAGATGACGGCAAGCTTTACTGGTTCGGCCAAATGCTGTGGAACCGATGGGATAATTTTCTGGATGACAGCCCGACTGTAAACCGCAGCTGGAATGGCGGGTTTTTGGGCGTAGATTATATCTATAGCGATCGCTGGGTCTATTCGCTGCTATATAACCGTGCCATCGCAAAAGACTTGCGCGGCACCGGCACGATCTACGAGGGCATCGAACTGAATGCCCTGAGCGCAACAGCAAGCTACTATTTTATGCGTAATGCCAAGGGCATCATCGAGGTCAATGCGGATCTTCAGCCTAAAGACTATACCCCCAACAAATTTGTTGGGCATACAACCAAAGAAAATTATCTGCTCATAGGCTTTGACGTTGCTTTCTAGCAAGGGGATCGAATACAAGGCGTAAAAAGGTAAAACGATGGAAACCGGTTTTCTGCAAGGCAACAACATCGAAGCGCTGCCGCAATTCCTCACCAGCCTCGCCATCGGCTTGCTGATCGGGTTGGAGCGCGAGCGCACTCCATCGGCCAAAGCCGGGCTGCGCACCTTCGCACTGGTTGCCCTGTTCGGCACGCTGTCGGCGCTGCTCTCGGCCAAACTCGGCTCGCCCTGGTTGCTGATCGCCGGTCTGCTTGCCGTGGCCGGCATGATCATCGCGGCATACCTGAATAGCCCAAGCGGTCATGACCGCATCACAGATCAAGAACGCCGCAGTGTCGATTCTCCACCTCCTCAGTCCAATGACAAAAATGGTAGTGTGCCGCCAAGCGACACTCGAACTATCGAAAACGACCCCGGCACCACCACCGTCATCGCCTTGCTGCTGTGTTATGCATTGGGCGCGATGATCTGGTATGGCCTTGCCACGCTGGCCGTAATGCTGACAATAGCTGTCACCGCCCTGCTCTATTTCAAGCCCGAGTTGCGCGGGTTGTCACAGCGTCTCACGCGCCGCGATCTGGTCGCCGTGCTGCAATTCTCCGTGCTGACTTTTATCGTGCTGCCGATCCTGCCGGATCAGAATTACGGCCCCTACCAGGCCTTTAACCCGCATCAGGCCTGGCTGATGGTAGTGCTGATCTCCGGCATCAGCCTGGCGGGCTATACCGCGCTGCACCTGGTGGGAACCCGCTATGGCGCGCCACTGCTGGGTTTTCTCGGCGGTCTCGTTTCCAGCACCGCAACCACGTTGATTTATGCAAAACACAGCAAGGGCAATCAGGCCATGTCCTACCTTGCCGCCTCGGTGATTGTGATTGCCAGCATGGTGGTATTGCTGCGTCTGCTGGTGGTCAGTGCCGTGGTCGCCTATGGCACGCTGCCAGCCCTGCTCCCGGTGCTCGCAGGCGGTTTCCTGTTCGGCTTGGCCGTCGCGCTGTACAACTGGCGCAAGATGACCCAGGCAACCGAGCTCTACATTCCGGAAACTTCCAACCCCGCCGAACTGCATACCGCCATCGGCTTTGGCTTGCTCTATGTGGTCGTGTTGCTGGGCGCAGCATGGATGGCGGATATCGCGGGCAGTCGAGGCCTGTATGTCGTGGCATTGGTGTCGGGCTTGACCGATGTCGATGCGATCACGCTATCCAGCCTACGCCTGTTCAATCTCGGGCAATTGAGCGAATACCAGACTGTCACCGCGATTGCACTCGCCTTCCTTTCCAACCTTGCCTTCAAGTTCGGCATGGTGGTGTTCATCGGCGGCTGGAATCTCGCCAGACATGTCGCCACCGGCTTTGTGGCGATGGTCTGCGGCGTGCTGCTAGGCTTGTTTGCGCTATAATCGCGCCCTTTTTCAGCACGCGACGACATCATGGAAGCCGAACAACTCAACGCCATTTCGAATCAATTAAAAGATTTAGATTCACGCAGTGCTGAATTACGGAGGTATCTTTGACTTCGATGCGAAGCAGGAACGCTTAGTCGAAGTCAGCGAACTCGCCGAGAATCCGGCCATCTGGCAGGATGCCAAGCGCGCGCAGGACCTGGGGCGCGAACG
>JAYVKW010000224.1:0-3348 GCA_043768015.1 Gallionella sp. | reverse complement strand
GATGGCAGGCTGGACAAGGCGATGCGAAGCATTTGGGGCGGGCAGGCTTGCTGCTCCGCGTTCCCGCACCGGAGGGGGCTACGCCCCACCGTGTCGCGCGGGCACCGCAAGGAGCCGCGCAGCAAACGACGAGGCATATCGGATAGATAGACGAGGAGTGAGCGAGCATGCGACGCCGCGATTCGCCCGGAAAATGAATTTATTGAGATGTCCATCAGTGTCCGGGGACGTTATTCCATAACAGCTTATGCAATTGCAACTGCATCCTGACCGGCAAACGGTCGCGCAGTATCCAGTCGGCCAACTGAGTGGCATTCAACGTGCCGTGCGCAGGCGAGAATAACACCGCGCATTTCCCGACGAGATGATGTTGCTGCAGGATTTGCTTTGCCCATAGATAATCGTTTTCGTCGCACAACACGAATTTTATTTCATCATGCCGGGTCAACAGCGCCAGATTTTCCCACCGATTCTTTGCCGCTTCGCCGGACGCCGGGGTTTTGATGTCCACCACGCGCATCACGCGCGCATCCACTTCGCTGATATCCAGTGCCCCACCGGTTTCCAAAGATACCTCGTAGCCCGCATCACACAAGGCGCGCAGCAAAGGCAGGCAATTTTTTTGCGCCAGCGGTTCACCGCCGGTGACGGTCACATAGTGCGGAGCGTATTCGGCAACCTGCTGAAGAATATTTGCCAAACTCATATTTTGCCCGCCCGTAAAAGCGTAAGCTGTGTCGCAGTAAGTACACCGCAACGGACAACCGGTCAAACGAATGAATACCGTGGGCAGGCCAACGCGACTGGTTTCACCTTGCAGGGAATAAAAAATTTCGGTGATGCGCAGTTGCGCATCTGTATTCGCGTGCAACATGAGACTACTGGACGGCAGCGAGCAGTTTCCTGGCTTTGGCGGCGGCTTCGCTGGTGGGATATTTGGCGATGAGTTGTTTGAGCGTTTTGTGCGCCACAACGGGCCGCTTCAACCCTTGCTGGCAACCCGCAATCCCATACAACACATCGGCTGTTTTAGGTGTATCGGGAAAATCCTTGAGCAACCCCTGATAGGTATCCAGCGCGCCCTGGTAATCCTTCAACGCAAACCGGGCGTTGCCCAGCCAATAATTCGCATTGGGAACATGTACCGAATCAGGATACTTTTTGAGAAACTCCTGAAATGCCTTGATCGCATTCGCATGGCTGCCGGCCTTGGACAAACCATAGGCGACCTCGAAGGCGCGATCCTCGGGAGCCGGGTCGGATGGATCGGCGGCAATAGGCGCTGCAGGTGTTTTAGCGGCTGCGGCAGCCGCTTCTTTAGCGGCTTCTTCGGCGGATTCGAAATGACGCAAGCGCGTATCCAAATCCACATAAAAATCTTTTTGGCGCTTTTCGGCATCTTGCAAACCGTGCGTTGTTTCTTCATTCTGTCCGCGCAGTTTGCGAATTTCCGTATTCAGAGCTTCGATCTGGCCTTGCAGATCCAGCATGGATTTGGTTTGCTGCTTAACGGCATCCTCCAACTTCAGCACGCGCGTCTCGAGTTGCTGGATTTGTTTGCGTGCCTCGTCGTCGTCCAGCAATCCCGCTTGCGCGGGAATGGCGGAACACAGACTCAACAATAAGAGCGCGCGGTGCTTCAGCATGGTCGTTACTCTAGCAGTCTGTCAGGCTTAAAGGAAATCGGCTGCAAATTCGGCTGAACGGTCCATTTTTCGCCGCTCAGCCGAATTTTGCGAGCCGCCGCTGTGCGGCTTGCCTGCTTGACCCATTTCTCTTCAATTCTTCAAGTCCGACGCTGCTAGTACTTTATATCGCTCCGGCGATTTTGCGACCAGGAAGCCTCGTCATGGCCGGCCGCTTTGGGCTTTTCTTCGCCATAGCTGACGGTTTCGATCTGGCTGGCTTTGGCGCCGCCCAACTCCAGCATCTTCTTCACGGCATCTGCACGACGCTGGCCGAGAGCCAGGTTGTACTCGTTGCTACCGCGTTCATCGGCATTGCCTTCCACGCGAACTTTGCGGCCAGGGTGCTCGCTCAAATATTTTGCATGCGCTGCCACGACCGGCTTATCGGCATCCTGCACGGCGGAGACATCGAGTGGGTAATAGACACTACGTTTGGCCAGAATACTGGCCGGGTCATTCAGAGGATCAACCTCAACCACGGGTGCAGGTGCAGGTGCCACTTCCGGTGCCGGTGCTGTTACTACGGGGGGAGGCACGGGCGCGGCGGCTTCAGGTTCCTTTGGTTTCTGGCTGGCACAGGCCGCAAGCAAATTCACTAACACAATACTGATAACGAGTTTCTTCATGGTGATTCTCCTTTTGTTAGATCTTGTTATTGATGTGGTCCCCACACCGGTTCACGCGCATCGCCGCTTTGTGTAAACATATGTTGCTGCACACGACCATCGCTGGACACGGTCGCCAATATACCACGGCCGCGCGCCTCGCTGGCAAATAGGATGAGTTTCCCGTTCGGCGCAAAACTGGGTTTTTTCTCCCACCCGCCTGCGGTGAGAATTTCTACCTGCCCGTTCTGAAGGCCCTGCGCGGCAATATAGAACTTGCCGTTGCTGAAATGCGTGTAGACAAAACCTTTGCCATCGGGACTATAACGCGGCGAATAATTGTTACCCTCGCCAAACGTCATGCGCTGCTCCGCCCCTCCCCCCACCGGCATACTATAAATTTGCGCGCTGCCGCCGCGATCCGAGGTGAACAGCAGAGACTGTCCGTCCGGAGAAAAGTTCGGCTCAGTATCGATCGCGCCACTGAAAGTGATGCGGCGAATCCCGCTGCCGTCCGGACGTATCAGGTAAATTTGCGCGCTGCCGTCACGTGTCAACACGATAGCCAATTGCTTGCCGTCCGGCGACCAGGCCGGCGCACTATTGCTGCCACGAAAATCGGCCAGCACCCTGCGCTGATTGGTGTACAGCGATTGCACATAGATGGCCGCATGTCCGGTTTCAAAGCTCACATAGACGAGATGACTGCCGTCCGGAGACCACGCCGGCGACATGATCGGCTCGTTTTGCGCCAGCACGGTTTGTTCGTTGTAACCGTCGCTATCCGCCACCATCAGGCTAAATTTCTGCCCCTGCCGGTTCACATAGGCGATGCGTGTGCTGAACACCCCTTTGTCGCCGGTTAATTTCTCATAGATCAGATCCGCGATGCGATGTCCCACAGCGCGCACCTGCTCAGCCTTCGCCGAGACTGACTGACCGGCCAACTCAGCCTGTTTGACCACATCCAGCAAGCGGAAGCGCGCTTCGATGCGGCCATTGGTTTGCAATGCGACCGTGCCTATCGCCAATGCGTCCGCGCCGCGCACCTGCCA
>JAYVKW010000223.1:0-2911 GCA_043768015.1 Gallionella sp. | reverse complement strand
GGCTTTGACTTTATATGGTAAGTTTGCGGATAATCGGGCATGTAGGCATCGGTGACGTCTGGGCGTTGGTTTTTCAATTAAGGAGCAACACGTGGAATTTAGCATAAAACAAAGCAGTCCGGAAAATCAGCGCAGTGGTTGCGTGGTCGTTGGCGTGTATGAAGGGGGCAAACTCTCGGCGGCGGCACAGCTGTTAGACAAGGCTTCTGAGCATCATTTAAGCGACCTCATCGCACGCGGCGACATGGATGGCAAGGTCAACACTACCCTGATGCTCCATCACGTTACACACATCGCTGCTGAACGCGTGTTGATGGTTGGCCTCGGCAAAGCCAATGAATTTGCAGCCAAACAACTCATCGACGTGTTGCAGGCCACTTTCAGGGCACTGCAAAAAACTGCCTGCAAGGATTCCGCGTTGTATCTGATTGACCTGCCTGTCAAGGGTCGTGATGAAAGCTGGAAGATCATGCAGACGGTGCTGATCGCTACTGAATCCAGCTACCGTTGCGACCAACTCAAAAGTAAACCAGCCGATGCGCCTACACTGCGCAAAATCTTGCTAGGCAGTGCCGGCAAGCCCGGCAGCGCCGCACAAACAGCGCTCGGCCAAGCCACCGCTATCGCACACGGCATAAAATTAACCAAGGATTTAGGCAATTTGCCCGGCAACATTTGCACCCCGACGTACCTGGCCGACCAGGCTAAAACATTGGCCAAAGAACACAAACTCAAGGCAACTATCCTTGAAGAAAAGGATATGCTCAAACTGGGCATGCATTCATTACTATCCGTCACACATGGCAGCCGTCAACCCGCCAAACTGATTACCCTGGAATACCAGGGCGGCAACAAAAAACAAAAGCCTGTCGTGCTGGTCGGCAAGGGCATCACTTTTGACAGTGGCGGCATTTCGCTCAAACCCGGCGCTGATATGGACGAAATGAAATATGACATGTGCGGCGCCGCCAGCGTGCTCGGCACGATGCAGGCGATAGCCGAAATGGGCTTGAAGCTGAATGTGGTCGCGGTGATCCCCAGTTGCGAAAACATGCCCGATGGGGCCGCCAGCAAACCCGGCGACATCGTAAAAAGCATGTCCGGCCAGACCATCGAGATACTCAACACCGATGCGGAAGGCCGCTTGATCCTGTGCGATGCGCTGACCTATGCCGCGCGCTTTGAACCGGACACTGTGGTGGACATCGCCACCCTTACCGGTGCATGCGTCATTGCATTGGGTCATGTTGCCAGCGGACTGTTCAGCAACGAAGACAAGCTTGCCAAGGAATTGCTGGATGCGGGCGATTATTCCTATGACCGCGCTTGGCACATGCCGCTGTGGGACGACTATCAGCAACAACTCGACAGCAACTTTGCCGACATGCAGAACATCGGCGGGCGCGCCGGGGGCAGCATCACTGCCGCGTGTTTCCTGTCGCGTTTCACCAAGGATTACCGCTGGGCGCATCTGGACATCGCCGGAACCGCATGGAAATCCGGCAAGGACAAAGGCGCGACCGGCCGTCCCGTGCCGTTGCTCACACAATATTTAATCAAGCGCGCACAAACCGCCAAATAATGCCCCCCGAATAATGACCCTCGAACAATGACCCCCCAAACAATGACCAAAGTGGACTTTTATACCGGCTCCGCCGACAAGCTGCGCACCGCTTGCCAGTTGAGCCACAAAGCCATGCAGAGTGGCGTGCGCACGGTCATCAGTGCGCCCGATGCAGCGGCCACTGATGCGTTGGACAAACTGCTCTGGCATTACCCTGCCACGGCCTTTATTCCGCACTGCCGCAGTGATGCCGAAGCAGCAGCGCAAATGCCAGTCGTGCTGAATCATGGCGGCGACAAATTCCCCCACCATGAACTGCTGATCAGCTTACATAACGAATGCGTGCCATTCTTCAGCCGCTTCGAGCGTGTTTTCGAGATCATCAGCAATGATGCGGAAGATAGCCGCTTGGGACGTGAACGATTCAAATTCTATCGTGATCGCGGCTATGAGCTGCGCCATATTGATTTATCCAAAACTCAAAATACATGACCCCATTCCAACAACCGGGCACACAACCGGGCAGCGATTCACCTTCCAAACTGTCCTTGCCGACACCAACGATGGGCGAAACGACACTGGACAGCTTACCCATGCTCACCGAGGTTGTTGCTGAAGCAGATACCCATCTGCCACGTGTATTGAACGCGGAGGAAATACACCAGCTTCTGCATCAACTTGAGGCACACATTGAAACCCTGTTCACGCAAAAGCTTGGTCTCCACCTCGAACAACTGCAACGCCAAGCCATCGACCATGCACTCGACGAACTCAAAGCCGAATTGCCGGAAATGCTGCGCGATGCGCTGAATGCACGCCTCGAACCCCGTTAGCTCCGTAAGTTAATTATGCGACGCAGCATCGCTGCTAGACCTGCTCGGCATTCACATCTATCCGTTATAATCCCGCCCCCTCGATAACAAGCCTATTAGCCGCCCGTATAGCAATGGAACTCGCCAAAAGTTTTGACCCAAAAAATATCGAATCGCATTGGTATCCCAAGTGGGAAAAGTCCGGTTACTTCAAGGCCAGGCTGGACGCAGCAAAAAAAGAAAATTTCTGCATCCTGCTGCCGCCGCCCAACGTGACCGGCACGCTGCACATGGGGCATGGTTTCAACCAGACCCTGATGGACGCGCTGACGCGCTACCACCGCATGCGCGGCGACAACACGCTGTGGCAACCGGGCACCGACCACGCGGGTATCGCCACCCAGATTGTCGTGGAGCGGCAGCTCGACGCACAAGGCATTTCACGTCATGACCTTGGCCGCGAAAAATTCATCGAGAAAGTCTGGGAGTGGAAGGAATACTCCGGCAACACCATCACCCAACAAATGCGCCGCCT
>JAYVKW010000222.1:0-11187 GCA_043768015.1 Gallionella sp. | reverse complement strand
AGCGGCAAGTTCGACGCGCTGATCGCGCTGGGCGCGGTGATACGCGGCGATACTTATCATTTTGAGGTGGTGGCCAATGAATCGGCGCGCTACGTGGGCGAGGTACAACTGCATACCGGAGTGCCGATTGCCAATGCAATCCTCACCACTGACACCGACGAACAGGCGATCAATCGCATGCACGTCAAGGGCAGTGAAGCCGCGCTGGTGGCGATCGAAATGGTCAACCTGTTGCGGGGATTGGCATGAGCCTCAAAGAAATGGGTGCGGGAGAAATCAAAAAATCCCCGAACAAAAGTCCGCGCCATCGCGCCCGCGAACTCGCCTTGCAAGGCATTTACCAGTGGCGCATCACTGCGGGTGACGATGCGAAAATCGAAAAGCAGATACACGCTGAAAAAAATCTCGGCCGTTATGACAAGGAGCTATTTTCCAAACTGCTGCGTGGTGCCTTGAGTCAACACGCCGACATCGAGGCGCTGCTCGCCCCGCACCTCGACCGGCCGCTGGCCGAATTGAGTCCGGTGGAGTTTGCGGTGCTGTTGTTGGGTGCGTTTGAGTTATCCCAACACCTCGAAGTGCCTTACAAAGTCGTCATCAACGAAGCGGTTGAACTCGCCAAGACCTTTGGCGGAACCGACGGACACAAGTACGTCAACGGCGTGCTGGATAAGCTTGCGCCGCAACTGCGCGCGCTGGAATTTGCTGTTCATGGCAAAGCATTAAGAGGTTCTTGAAATTTTTTTGGAGTGCGGCGACATGCCGCCGCTTTATCTAAAGCGCAGACATGTCTAATGAAACAACTAGCCATTCGACTAGGCTATCAGAAGGCGATAGCCAAGTCGCTGGTTATGCGCACTCCAAAACACGGATATTCCCGCATGACAGAATTTGACCTGATCCGCCGCTATTTCACCCGCGCTACACCGGGCGCGTTGCTCGGTGTGGGCGATGATGCCGCGCTGCTACAGGTGAGCGAGGGCAATGTGCTGGCGGTATCCAGCGACATGTTGGTAAGCGGCACACATTTCTTTCCGGATGCCGATCCTTTTTTTCTGGGACACAAGACACTGGCGGTGAATCTGTCCGACATGGCCGCGATGGGTGCGATACCGCGCTGGGCGACACTGGCGATCACCCTGCCTGATGCTAACGAAACGTGGCTGGAAAAATTCAGCGCAGGTTTCTTCGCGTTGGCGCAGCAGTATGGTGTGGAACTGGTCGGCGGCGATACCACACGCGGGCCGCTCAATCTGTGCGTCACCATCATGGGAGAAGTGCCTGCAGGACAAGCATTGCGACGCAGCGGCGCGCAAGTGGAAGATGAGGTTTGGGTGTCTGGACGATTGGGAGACGCCGCGCTGGCACTCGCACATCTGCAAGGCCGTATCAAGTTGAGCGCCGCCGAGTACGCCGCTTGCGCACCCGCTTTGCATCAACCACAGCCGCGCGTCGCGCTAGGGTTGGCGTTACACGGTATCGCTCACAGCGCGATCGATATTTCCGATGGGCTGCTCGCCGATCTCGGCCATATTTTGGATGCCTCGCGAGTGGCTGCGCGACTGGATTTTTCGGCGCTGCCGATCTCTTCGGTGTTGCGTGGCCATTTGCAGCAGCCGTTGGTAAAACAATGCGTCTTGTCCGGCGGCGATGACTATGAACTATGTTTTACCGCATCTGGCGCGCGCCATGTTGAATTGCTGGACATTGCCGCACGACTCGAATTACCACTGACCTGTATCGGGAAAATTGTTGCGGGACTCGGCTGTCTGGTGCACGATGCGGCAGGTGATCCACTCAACGTAGAGGCTTCCGGTTATGACCACTTCCGATGAATACGCTGTAAAATCTGGCCAGGTAAAACCCGGCTGGCGATTTCTGTTCAGCCACCCGGCACATCTGCTGGCGTTCGGCTTCGGCAGCGGTCTGGCGCGCAAAGCTCCCGGCACGTTCGGCACGCTGGTCGCTTTTCCGATGTATTGGTATCTCGCGCCGCGATTGTCGGATGACCAGTTCGTACTCATGCTGGTTTTGGCATTCGCTATCGGTGTGCGAGTGTGCGGCAAAACCGGCAAAGCCCTGGGGGAGGCTGACTACGGCGGCATCGTATGGGACGAAATCGTGGCCTTCATGCTGGTGTTGTTCTTCACGCCGCCCGGTTGGTATTGGTCGTTGTTGGCTTTCGTGCTGTTCCGTTTTTTCGACATCGTCAAACCGCCGCCGATACGCTATTTCGACAAAAACTGGCACGGCGGCTTGGGTGTGATGTTCGACGATTTGTTGGCGGCCGGATATTCATTGCTGTGTCTGGCTTTGGTCAAGAGTGCATTGCTGTGAACACTATCCGCATCCTGATTTGCGGCGCACTTTTTTGTGCAAGCAACTGGGCGCTGAGCGCAGAGTTCACCGCCAAGGTAATTGCCGTATTGGATGGCGATACGGTGTTGATACGGCGAGAGGGAGGCTTGGTAAAAATTCGACTGGCCGAGATCGACGCGCCGGAAAAAGCGCAGA
Source organism: Gallionella sp. (assembly GCA_043768015.1). Lineage (GTDB taxonomy): Bacteria > Pseudomonadota > Gammaproteobacteria > Burkholderiales > Gallionellaceae > Gallionella. The sequence continues at coordinate 8,673 of JAYVKW010000222.1, read as the reverse complement.
CCTTCGGCGAAACTTCCAAACAATCGTTAGCCGGCATGGTGCTGGGCAAACAGGTGAAGGTGGTCAGCCAGGCTGTCGATCAATATGGTCGTATGGTCGCTCACCTTAGCGTGGATGGACTAGATGTGAATGCCGAGCAAATTCGTCGTGGCATGGCGTGGGAGTATTCCAACTTCCACAGCAACAAAACTTTGATCGCTTTGCAGACCGAAGCCAAACAGGCACCGCGTGGCTTGTGGGCACAGGGCAATCCGACCCCGCCGTGGGAGTGGCGGTTGCGACACGTTACTGATAAAACTACTAGCCATTCGACTAGGCGAGCGAACAACACTCGCCAAGTCGCTGGTTATGGCGAAGCCAGCCGCTTGCGGGAGCTGCCGCCAGCCGCCCATTCTGCTATCGAAGGACTGGAGCCTAGCGAGTTGGGGCGGCGCAAGCTACATCCTTCTATAAAGCCCGGTGCGGTTGCTATCTCTGCAACTAATCATGCGGCTACGCCTAATGCAGGCTGCGGTAACAAGAAGCATTGCGCGGAGATGTCCTCGTGCGAAGAAGCGAAGTTTTACCTGACACAGTGCGGCGTCAAGTCGCTGGACGGCGATGGCGATGGCACGCCGTGCGAAGCGTTATGCGCACCCCTAAAATCTAAAAACTGATCACCCGGCAGCCCTGCGCATCGCAGCGCAAGGCCGAGGCTGGCTGATCCCAGTCGCTTAGCACCCAACGTTCGCAACGATTTCCATCCACCACATGCTCGTGGCGGTTGGGGCGGTGGGTGTGGCCGTGGATCAGGCGCGGGTAGCGATATTCGCGCAGCAGTGCGGCGACCGCGCCGTCGTTGACATCCATGATCGCGCTGTCTTTGCTTTGCTTGGCTATAGTGCTTTGGTGGCGTAATTTTTCTATGTAAGCCTTGCGCTCCACAAGCGGTTGGGCGAGAAAATTTTTTTGAAACGCTGGATCGTGTACCTGGGCGCGAAATTCCTGATACTCGACATCGTCGGTGCATAGCTTATCGCCGTGAGTAATGAGCGTGGGCGTGCCATACAAGTCGAGCAGGGTCGGGTCATCCAGCAAAATTGCGCCCGCCGCTGTTGCCAGCGCATCGCCCATCAGCAGATCGCGGTTACCATGCATTAAATGGATTTTGCTGCCGTGCGCGGCGAGGTCATGCAATGCGGATATGACCTGGGCATGAAAGAGATCGTGCCGGTCATCGTCGCCCGCCCAATACTCAAACAAATCACCGAGTATGTAGAGGGATTCTGCTTGCGGCGCGAGTGTAGCGATGAAGCGTTGGAACGCCGCCATGCTGTGCGGTTGGTCGGCGCTGAGATGCAGGTCGGAGATGAATAGGGTGTGTGGCATGGGAATAAAAATTCCCTCTCCCGCAGGCGAGGGAAGGGGGTTACTTCACCACTTCCACTTTGGTGATGATGACGTCTTCAAGCGGCACATCCGGGGTTCCGGAACGGCTGCCGGTCTTGACATTACGTATCGCGTCAACCACATCCTTACCTTCCACCACTTTGCCGAACACGCAGTAGCCCCAGCCATCCTGTCCAGGATAATTAAGAAAGCCATTGTCCTTGACGTTGATGAAGAATTGCGCGGTGGCGGAATGCGGGTCGCCGGTGCGCGCCATGGCGATGGTGTAGTTGTCGTTCTTTAAGCCATTGGCGGCTTCATTTTTGATCGGGGCATTGGCTTTCTTTTGCTTCATACCGGGTTCGAAGCCGCCGCCCTGGATCATGAAATTGCCGATTACACGGTGAAAAATAGTGTTGGTATAAAAGCCGCTATCAACGTAGTCAAGAAAATTCTTGACGGTGTTGGGCGCTTTTTCGGCATCCAGTTGCAGTGTGATGATGCCCTTATTGGTATGCAGTTTGACCATGGTTGATTTGTCCTGAGTTATTTTATCTTGGGTTAAAGAATGGGAGAATTGCATTGTAAAACACAGTAGTAATCCGAACAGTGCGGTGAATAGATGCTTCATGTTATGCGGCTCCTTCGTAAATGATTTTCCAAAGATTGTCCTGCTTGATCCAGTATTGACGTTTTTTCATGCGGTTGGACAGGTTGTTGCTGCCGTAATCCTGCTCGAAATTGACTACCACCATATTGGGTTGCTCGGGATAAGTAAAAATGCTGACATTTGACAGGCTGACCTTGATCCAAGATTTCGAACTATTCACCAGTTGTTTTTGTTTCGCCCAAGCCGAGTAATCCATGTCGCTGCTGGAGAAACTGCGTGCGTAATGCTTAAGGTATGCATCGGTATCGAGGCTGGACCAATCTTTGCGCCATTGTTCAATTTCCTGTTGCAGGTTCGCCCGCTCGATTGGATCTTGTTCGCTATCCCAAACCATCTGGTTGGTAATGATAACCGGAGTAATGCCGATTTGCAGATAGGGTGCGAGCTTGTTCAGATCATCATTTGCCAGCACCACGCAGCCGTTGCTGGCGCGGGGCGGACGGCTATAAGTGCCGCTGGGCGTGCCATGCAGCCAGATGCCGCTGCCGGCACGTTTATTCCTGTGATCCCATTCGTTCGGGTAGCTGAGCGGGAAGGCGCCGCTGCCATACATATCGGCGAGCTGCTTTTTGGGCAATTCTGCTTTGACGAAATACACGCCTATTGGGGTGCGTTGATCGCCTGAGGAAAATTTTTCGGTACCGAGCTTGCCGATCGTGATGTAAAAGTCAGTGACATAGCGCGGTTCGCCGTCCACGTTTTCATAAACGAACAGGGTAGAGCGGCTGGTGTCGACTATCAGCGCGTACTTCTGTTGCGCATCCAACTGCCATAAAAAACGCGGCTTGAGTTTGGTGTCCGATTGGGATATTACGCGCTGCAAACGTGCCCGCGCCTCGTCACGCAAATCTTCAATTTTGTCCTGCGGCGCATTTGCCGCACTGCCGAAGTTATCGATTACGCCCGCATGTGCCATCAACAAATCGCCTTTGACCAATTGTGCCAGTTTGAAATTTGGATTGACGCGCAACAAACTATCCACTTCGTTGAGCGCGATGTCGAGGTGATTGTTACTGATGGCTTGCAGGCTTTTCACCAATTGCGCTTCTGTACCGCGCGTATCCAACTCAGCCTGCGCGGTAATGGGCAGCAAGCTGTATAGCAACGAAAGAGTCAGTGCCAGTTTCAACATAATTGCTTGGCCATGGTTACTGGGGGCGCTCTTCCTGAATGAGCCATTTGGCACCGGATTGCACCAGCAGCAAGGTTTTATTGCTGACGGTTTTTAAGTGAGTGGCACGATAGGATTGGCGGATCTTCACCGCGGCATGGTCGTTATCAAGAAATTGTATCGTCATGATACGGGCGTCCACATGGATATTTTTTGGTTTGCTGATGCGCTCTCTTCGGGCTGCCTCCCAGTCTGCGCGAGTTTCACCACCCGGCGTTTTGAAATCATTTGCATAAAACGCCAGATATTTTTCCGTATTCTTGGCCGACCAAGCGGCAGCCCAAGCCACGACTGTTGCCGAAGCTTCCTTGCTGCTCTTCTTGGTGTCACTGTGTGTTGCGGAAGGGGCAGCAGATTCCGTTTTGGATGCGGGCAGTGCAGTGGTTGATGGAATGGGTTCAGGTTGGTTTCCGGCAATAATTGACTTAGGTTTTTCCACGCCACTCTGGGCAGGAAAGTTGCGTGCAGCGCTTTCTTTATTGCGTGGTTCACCGGCAAACAGATTTTGTATCATCGCCAACTTGGTTTGCGTCGCGGTATTGTCATGATCAAGTTTCAAGGCGCGGTCATATGCCTGGCTGGCCATCTTGGCGTATATGTCACCGAGGTTCTCGTGCGCGGTAGCGTAACTGGGATGGGTGCTTATCGCCCTTTCCAGCAATATCTTGGCTTTGTCGTATTGACCTTGGCTGGCATACAGCACGGCGAGGTTGTTATAAGGTTCGGGCAAATCCGGATAGTCATCGGTCAAAGCCGAGAATATTTTGATGGCGTCAGCGGCCTTGCCTTGTTCGGTGAGTATCAGCCCTTTAAGGAATCGCGCTTGCGCGTCTTTCGGCTTGGTGGCGAGATAGTCATTTACCTTATCCAGAGCTTGGCTGCGCTGGCCTTGCTTAAACAATTTGTTAGCATCTTCAAGGTCATCGGCATGTGCGACCATGCTGGTCGCCAACAACAACGTGCCGGTGAGCAATATGGTATGACGGGCAAAACGGTTAAGTATATTCATAAGTGGTTCAGTTCCAGAATAACGTGCTCCATGCGCGGAATTATTTGAATTGAGGGAAGATTCTATCAAATAACCCGCATATTTTCTCACTTTATGTCTGGTCAATTATGCTGGCAGAGGCCGCTCATGATTTCGGGTAAAATCCTACGCGCAAATTGTTCACCTTATTACAAACCGGGGAAAACCCAAAATGAGCAGTACGCCACCAACCGCCGCCTCCAACTTTATCCGCACCATTATTGATACTGACCTGGCTAGTGGTAAACACCGCAACATCGTTACACGCTTCCCGCCCGAGCCCAATGGCTATCTGCATATTGGCCATGCCAAATCCATTTGCCTGAACTTCGGTTTGGCAAAGGATTATCAAGGCAAGTGTAATTTGCGTTTCGACGATACCAATCCGGAAAAGGAAAGCCAAGAGTACGCACTATCCATACAGAACGATGTGCGCTGGCTGGGATTTCAGTGGGATGGCGAAGTGCGTTGGGCATCCGATTATTTTGAGCAGCTGTATCAGTTTGCGGTAGAACTGATCCAGAAAGGATGGGCATATGTGGACGATCTCACGCCCGAACAGATGCGCGAATATCGCGGTACGCTAACGCAGGCGGGCAAGAACAGCCCATATCGCGAGCGTAGCGTGGCGGAGAATCTGGATCTGTTTACACGTATGCGCGCAGGCGAATTCGCTGATGGCAGTCGTGTGCTGCGTGCCAAAATAGATATGTCCAGCGGCAATATCAACCTGCGCGACCCGGTGATTTACCGCATCCGGCGCGCGCACCACATACGCACTGGCGATGCCTGGTGCATCTACCCGATGTACGATTACACGCATTGCATTTCCGATGCGCTGGAAGGCATCACGCACTCGCTGTGCACGCTGGAATTTGAAGATCATCGGCCGCTCTACGACTGGGTGCTGGATAACATCACCATCCCTTGTCATCCGCGCCAGTACGAGTTTTCGCGGCTGGAGCTGCATTACACCATCACCAGCAAACGCAAGCTGTTGCAACTGGTGAACGAAGGCCATGTTTCCGGCTGGGACGACCCGCGTATGCCCACCATCATTGGCATGCGGCGGCGCGGCTACACCCCGGAGGGCATACGTGAATTTGCAAGGCTCATCGGCATTTCCAAGAGCAATAACACCGTGGATATGGCCGTGTTGGAATCGGCTATCCGCGACGATCTCGAAGCCAAAGTGCCGCGTGTAATGGCGGTAATCAATCCGCTGAAAGTGGTGATAACGAATTTTGTGGCAGGGCAAACTGAATCGCGCGAGGCTGGTTTCCATCCGCAACATCCGGAGTTCGGTGCGCGCATCGTGCCATTCGATAAGGAAATCTGGATCGAGGCTGATGACTTCAGCGAGACCCCGCCAGCGGGTTGGCAACGTCTTACCGTGGGCGGCGAAGTGCGGCTGCGTTATTCCTATGTCATGCGCTGCGATGAGGCAATCAAGGATGTCGCTGGCAACGTGGTCGAACTGCGCTGCTCGGTTGATGCAGAAACGCTGGGCAAAAACCCGGCAGGGCGCAAAGTGAAAGGCGTGATCCACTGGCTGTCCTGTGCGCATGCACTGCCTGCCGAGATCCGTTTGTATGATCGGCTGTTCACCGTGCCGGAACCGGATGCGGATAAGGGAATCGATTTTTGTACCTACCTTAATCCTGATTCGCTTACCACGGCACAAGGTTGGGTAGAAACCTGCGTGCAAGATGCTGCGCCGGAAACCCGCTACCAGTTCGAGCGGCTCGGCTACTTCTGCACTGACCGCCACGACCACCGTTCCGGAAAACTGGTGTTCAATCGCACCGTCACGCTTAAAGATTCATGGGCTAAAGAACAGGGGTAAAGCGCCGATGGCCGTCATTCCTGCCGGACTTCGTGGCGCGAATGGCTGCCTTCAGGTAGCGGCTTCTCTTCCTCAAGTTCCTCCAGTTTCCGGTACAGGCTGGACAAGCCGATGTTGAGTTTTCGCGCGGCGGCGCGGCGATCCCCGCCAGCTTCTTCTATCGTCCTGAAAATGATGGCCGCCTCATATTTCCGCAACTGCTCGCGCAATGTGCCAGAAGACGGGGAACTGTCGCCATAGCGAGCCGCTTGATCGACCTTGGTAATTTGCGGTGGCAGGTCGGCAAGTGTGATGTGGTTCTCTTCTGCCAGGATGATCGCTCGGTCAATGACATTTTCCATCTCACGCACATTGCCCGGCCAGTCATAGTTTATCAGCAACGTCTCGACGCCCGGATCGAACAAGATTTCATGCCTATCGCCCATGCGCCGTGCGTTGCGCTGCAGCAGGAATTTGACGAGGGCGGGAAGGTCTTGACGTCGCTCCCGCAGCGGCGGCACATGTATGTGGAAAACACTGAGCCGGAAATAGAGGTCTTCGCGAAACTTGCCTTGGGCGACCATTTCCGCCAAGTCGCGATTGGTGGCGGTGATGATACGTACGTCCACGGGGCGCGTCTGTTCGCTGCCTACCGGACGCACCTCCTTGTGCTCGATCACGTGCAACAGTTTCACTTGCAGCGCAAGGGGCAGCTCACCGATTTCGTCCAGGAAAATAGTGCCGCCGTCCGCTTCCAGGAACAAGCCTTTTCTGGCCTTGTCTGCGCCGGTAAAAGCACCCCGGGTGTGGCCGAAAAACTCGCTCTCCACCAGGTTTTCAGGAATCGCACCGCAGTTGACGGGGATAAACGGGCCTTCGGCGCGCGTGCTCTGTTGGTGAATCAGGCGCGCGACTACCCCCTTGCCGGTACCGCTCTCGCCGGTGATGAGCACGGTACTATTGGTGCGCGCCACCTTGGCTGCCATGTGTTCCATCTCGCGCATTGCGGAAGAGTTAAAACCGAACACCTCCTGATTAACGCCCAGTACCAGCCTGCGCAGCACCCGGTTTTCCGCGCGCAGTCCGCGCAGGTCGCCCACCTTCCTCAAGCGATGCAGCAACTCCTCGTTGTTGAGGGGCTTGATCATATAATCGGCAGCCCCCGCCTTGATGGCCTCTATCGCCGTGTCTACGGAGGCGAAGGCGGTCATCATGATAAAGGCGGTATCGACATTGGCGGCGCGCGCCTGACGCAGCAGCTCAATGCCGCTGAGACCGGGAAGCTTGATGTCGCACAAGGCAATATCCACATCTCCCCGGGAAAGCCTTTCCAGCGCCGTTTCGCCGTCACTCGCCTGATCCACGGCATATCCCGCTTTGCGCAAGTGTGATGACACCACTTGACGAATAGCCGGTTCGTCCTCTACGACGAGCAATTGCAGCGATGTCATAAGGTATCGCCCCCGTCATCTGCGGGCAACGGCAGGCTTACCCGCACTTGCGTGCCTTGATTGGGAGTCGAATCGATCTCTATCGTGCCGCCATGTCCGGTTACGATGGAATAGCAGAGTGACAAGCCCAGCCCGATGCCTTTGCCTTTGGTGGTAAAAAAAGCCTCGAACGCCCGGTTAAGTGTTTCCTGATCCATGCCGCCACCGTTATCTGTCACGGTAAAGCACCCATGGTCGCCGGATAGCTCGCTGCGCAGGGTGATTTCCCGCGCGCCCTCTTTTTTTGAACTTAACGCGTCGGCGGCGTTGATCAGCAGGTTCATGATCACCTGGGTGAGCTGGTCGGCCACGCCATAAATCGCCGGCAACTGGCTGTCCAAGTCGAGTCGCAGGCTCACCCGATACATCCTCTTGTCATAGCCCATCAGGCCGGCGGTCGTCCGTATCAGCCCATTCAAATCCAGCAACTGCCGCTCCATCGGCTGGGGAGCGGCGAATCCGGATATCTCGCGGGTAATTGCGGAAAGGCGTTGGATTTGAGTCTGAAGCGCGGTCAGTTTGCTGCTCACCGCCTCATTAAATTGCCCCGACTCCTGTTCATCAACCATTTCCTGTAGCACACCGGACATGGCCGCGATGGGATTGCCAATTTCATGTGCCACACCGGCAGCCAGTGCGCCCACCGCCGCCATTTTCTCGCGGTGGAAAAATTTCTGCCGTGCAATCACCAGTTCTTTTTCCCGTTCGTCCAGAGCACTTGCCATTTGGTTCACCGCCTGCGTCAATTCACCCACCTCGTCGTTGCGGGTCACCGGAGTAGGCGTGTTCCGCTCCCCCTTGATGATGCCCAGCGCTCTGGCTTTCAGGGTGTGTAAATCGTTAGTGAGCCGCGTGAAAAATAATCCTATGATTGCGCCCAGCAACAACAGGCCGATCAATCCGAACAACAGCGAGGCAAGCGCCGCCGAATCCCATAGCATATGGAAGTTTTCCGCCGCCGCCTTTTGTTCTCGCGTAGACTCATCAATATGCTGGGTGATCGCTATCTTAACCTTGAGCAATTCAGAATTCATCGCAACCAATCCTTCTACAGAAGGATGCGCGACGGCCAGTACAATCGCTTGCTCGATTCCGGCAAGATTCACGCTGGCAATAGGATAG
>JAYVKW010000221.1:0-3580 GCA_043768015.1 Gallionella sp. | reverse complement strand
ACCGCTTTTGTGCTGGCACACAAAATCCGCGAGTCCTTGATGGAACAGCGCGACATGTCGCAACTCTCCGGTGAGATTCACATGGATGGCGCGTATGTGAACGGCCACATCCGCCCGAAGAACATGAAAGAGGATCGGATTGATCGCCGCCTGGCTGAAAACCAGCGTCCAGACAAACGCTGTGTGTTCGTGATGCGCCAGAAGTGCGAAGAAATCGCTGCCGGTGCCATTAAGACGCTAACCTTCGTAATCAAATCCGAAAATCAAGCTGACGTAAGCAACCTGACCAATGCCTTTGTGAAGAAAGGCTCAATCATCTGCGCCGATGAATCCAACGCTTATGATGTGCTGCACGCCAAGTTTGTAAGCGATCCACGAACCTCAGTCTTTTCAGCGCACCATTTCGATGGTTAAATCCGCTGCATGCAAATTCCATGGCAACAGCGCTTCAATTTCTTCAACCGTACGGGCGGCGGGCAAATTACGCATGACGCGGCGCAGCCAGGCGTACGGGTCCAGGCCATTGGCTTTGGCGGTTTCCACCATCGAGTAAATAATGGCGCTGGCGTTGGCACCGGCCGGCGTGTCACTGAACAACCAGGCTTTGCGACCAATCACGAACGGGCGAATCGAATTTTCGCAGCGATTATTGTCGACAGGGAGATCGCCCGCTTCCGTATAGCGCGTCAATTTGTCCCAATAGTTGTTCATGTAGGACAGCGCCGTACCGAGTGCACTTTTCGGGGTAACGGCGGGCTGTGTTTTATCCAGCCATGCGCGCAGCTCAGCCAATATCGGCTCGCTCATAGCCTGACGCGCAAGATATCGCTCATCATCCGTCGCGTCCTTGTATTTCCGCTCGACGCCATACAACTTGCCGATCAGCGCGACAGCTTCATCAGCCAGTCCTTTTTTACCCTTGGTTTGCACGCGCGTGGCCTCGACAAACTTACGACGCACATGCGCCCAGCATATCAGATGGATAATCTGCTCTGCGGCCACGAGTTTATTGTAGCCCTCGTATCCATCGGTCATCAGATACCCCTGATAGCCTTGCAGCAGACGCGCAGGCACTGCCCCGCTGCGACTCGGGTCGTAGTCATAAATCACCACCGGTTTGCCGGGCGGCCCTCCCACTCCCACCCACATGTAACTGTTGGAGGTCGGACTTTTATCCTTTTCCTTCAGTACCTGCACCACCGTTTCATCCATGTGGATGAATCGACCGTCAAACAAGCTATCCCGCATCACGTTGAACAGTGGTTGCAACGTCGTTTCGGCCGCGCCGATCACCCAGCGCGCCAGCGTTTGTACCGGTACCGGCACGCCGTGACGAGCCAGCACCTTGTTGAAACGGGTCAGCGGCAGGCCATCGATATATTTGACCGTCAGCAACATGGCCAGAAAGTCCGGACTGGCGTTGCTCTTGGGCAGTGGTTGTGGCGGCAAGGGGGCGGTGACCGGCGCGTGTTCGCTGACCGGACAGCCGTACGTGTTGCGGACATGTTGCAGTACGCGGATCTGCATCGGCACGATGTCGAGTTGTTCGCTGATTTGCTGCCCCATCAGTACCATCGGCGTACCGCATGGGCAGAGGCGATCGGCTTCCGGCACATCGTGGAGAATCACGACACGCGGCAGCTCAGTGGGTAATGGTGCACGCTTGCCGCGCGCCTTGAGCTCTGGTTTTGCCGCGACCGGAGAGAGAGCGGCTTCGGCCGGAATCGGCGCAATATCCTGCGCCTCAGTGGTATCGCTTGCCAAAACCTCGGCTTCATCAAACAAACGCGCCTGGGCTGATAGTTGCTCGGAGCTTGAGCCGAACAGGCGATGACGAGACAGAATGAATTGTTCGACCAGATAATTGATGTAGTCATGCACCTGACCTTCGAACGCTTTTGCCGACGCTTCATACGCCAATTTTTGCGCAGTCAGCAATCCCGTCAGTGCCACGCTATCAGCCGGCAATACGGACGGGAAATCAACCTTCGGAAAGGCAATTCTGGCCGGTAAAATCGAGAGTTTCTGAAGGTCTGAAAGCATGTCGCATTATAACAAAATCCCTTATGAAACAGAAGCATAATTCAATGTTTTATGCGGTTTATTTGCCCACAAATCAAAGCCTTCGAGCAGCCATTCGAATTCGTGAATGCCGATCATTTGCGTGTTGGCTTCCGTTTCGCGCGGCCAGGCGAATTTCTCCGCTTCCAAGCGTTTTAGCCACAGGCAAAAACCATTGCGATGCCAGTACAGCACTTTAAGCTTGTTGCGCTGGCGGTTGATGAACACATACAGCGCGGCACCGAACGGATTCAATTCCAACTCCTGCTCGACCAATACGCTCAGTCCGTTGATGGATTTACGGAAGTCGATCGGCTCGCGGCACAAATAGACTTGTTGAATATCACAACCGGGGTGCATCAGCGTAGTCCTGCTGCACTATGCAAAAGCGCAGTCATCCATTCAGGTGGCGGTAGCGCTGCCATTTCCAACCGCAGACCTGACGGCAGACTCAACGTGCAATGAGTTTGCCGAGGTGCCGCAACCTGTAGCGCCACAAATTTATTGCCCGGCAAAGTTGGGATCGGTTTTATTTTAGTGTGAAGTGCCGGCTTTGTGGCCGCTAACTTGCGCCGCCAGTAATACAACGACTTCACAGCAAGCCCATGCTGCTTTGCATATTCACTTGCCGGAGTTGCCACAAGCCCGGCTGCTTTTACATGCGCTGCCCAGAATTCCGCTTGCTGAATCATGTTTCACCTCATTCATAATCGAGGTGGCCATCATGCAAAACTTACAATCCAACAACAAGTCTGCACTTCATGGATGGCTTACGCTCAACAAATCGTTGACGCTATTGTTCATGAGCAAAAATCCCTCTAACCCGGCAGTCAAGTGGGACTGCGCAGAAGCGCGGCGCCCCTCAACTTTACGTTAGGCAGTGACCGAATCTATTTACACCCGAAAGGAGATTTTCTGCAATGGACATTCCACGGATCTTCAACATCACCGAAAGTGCTCACCGCATCCATAACCCGTTCACACCCGAAAAGCTCGCCACTCTCGGCGCGGTGCTGCGTCTGGAAACGGGAACCCGAGTGCTCGACCTCGGCAGCGGTTCGGGGGAGATGCTGTGCACCTGGGCACGCGATTACGGAGTCATCGGAACCGGCATCGACATGAGCCAGTTGTTCACCGAGCAAGCGAAACTCCGCGCTGAAAAACTCGGTGTCGCCGATCAAGTCAAGTTCATCCATGGCGATGCTGCCGGCTTCGTCTCTGACGAGAAGGCCGGTGTGGCAGCCTGTCTCGGTGCAACGTGGATCGCTGGGGGAGTCGTCGGCACCATCGAGCTTCTGGCGCAGAGCCTCCGCCCCGGAGGGATCATCCTCATCGGCGAACCCTACTGGCGGCAGTTACCGCCGACTGAAGATGTTGCCAGGGGGTGTCTTGCCAGCTCAATCTCCGACTTTCTCCTGCTTCCAGAACTTCTCGCGTCTTTCGGCCACCTCGGCTACGACGTCGTGGAAATGGTTTTGGCAGACCAAGACAGCTGGGACAGATACGAGGCGGCCAAGTG
>JAYVKW010000220.1:0-5843 GCA_043768015.1 Gallionella sp. | reverse complement strand
CAGCCAAAATAGGAGAAATCAAGGCGCAACTATCCGAGCTGATCGCTGATGACGCCGAAGCAACGCATCATAAAAACCAGATATCGATATATGTGGCTTTGGCAACGCTGCTACTGCTCGCTTTCATTATTCGCCGATTGGTCAACAACGTTACCAGGCCTCTCGCTTTGGCTGTGGGCACCGCACGGCGCGTTTCCGAAGGCGATTTAACGAGTAATATCGCAGTGCTCCGTCATGATGAAATCGGGGAGCTGCAACAAGCCTTATTCGAAATGAACGAAGCGCTTATTGTGATCGTAAGCGGCGTACGCACAGCATCCCAACAGATATCAACCGGCACGGATGAAATGGCGAGCGGCAATAACGATCTATCAATCCGTACCGAACAACAAGCCGCCAGCCTGGAAAATACCTCCGCGAGTATCACGCAACTCACTACCGCGATTGGCCACAACGCCGATAATTCGCGTCTGGCGAACGAGCTCGCGGTTAGCGCTTCGGGGGTTGCCGTTAAAGGCGGCAAGGTTGTTGGACAGGTTGTTGAAACAATGGATTTGATCAACGATAGCTCCAAGAAAGTTAGTGAAATTATTTCAGTCATCGAGGACATCGCCTTCCAAACCAATATCCTGGCCCTGAATGCCGCGGTCGAAGCGGCTCGCGCCGGCGAGCAGGGGCGCGGCTTCGCCGTCGTAGCCACGGAAGTGCGCAACCTGGCGCAACGCTCGGCTGCTGCCGCAAAGGAGATTAAGGCGATGATCGGAAACTCGGTCGACAAGGTAAACAGCGGTACGAAACTTGTCAGAGTGGCCGGTGAAACCATGCAGGATATCGTCACAGCGGTAGGCCGCGTGACTGAAATGATGGCCGAAATTCAAGCCGCATCAGCCGAACAGAAAGAAGGCATCGAGCAAGTGAACGAGGCGGTTCATCAAATGGATGAGATGACACAACAAAATGCTGCATTGGTCGAACAAGCCGCAGCCATAGCCGCATCAGTACACGATCAAACCAGAAAGCTGACAGAGGCTGTCGAGAAATTTAGAATCCCCGTCGCTGAATCGAGTGATTGGACAAATCAGCCCGGCAGCTTATCCCTTAAGCCCAGAGCCAGACAGGCTTCCATCAAGTCCAAAATTAAATTGTTAAGGTAGGGGCGTTTGGTTAAATCTGTGCGTTAGTTCATTGCGGGGTTCGGAGAATGACTTACCCAAAGCGCACTTAAGGGAACCTCTAAAAATTCAGTGATGCCGTAGGGCGCATTCCACGCACCTACATGATTATTGTTGTTTTAAAATAGAACTGGAATTACTTCGCCAAGGCGAATTAACCATGCCCAAACCAGCTTTTATTCTAGTCGCCGTGCGATGCAAGGTATTCCATGGTACGGCGCGCAATATTCTGCAACGGCAGCACTTCGCGCACACCGCCTGCCGCAATCGCCTCTTTGGGCATACCAAAAACCACACAACTCGCTTCGTCCTGCGCAATGGTGTACGAACCTGCCTGCTTCATTTCCAGCAAGCCTTGCACGCCGTCCTTCCCCATACCGGTGAGAATGATACCCAGCGCGTTGGCTCCGGCAACATTGGCCGCCGAACGAAACAGCACATCAACCGACGGGCGATGACGATTCACCAGCGACCCCTGATTCAGCTCGACGATATAGCGAGCTCCACTGCGCTTAAGCAGCAAGTGTGAATGTCCCGGTGCGATATACGCATAGCCAGGCAGAATCCGCTCGTTATGCTCCGCCTCCTTGACCGAAATCTTGCACAGGTTGTTCAACCGGTCCGCAAACGACTTGGTAAAATTCTCTGGCATGTGCTGAGCAACCAGAACACCCGGCGCATCCGCAGGCAATTTTGTCAACACCTCTTTAATCGCTTCGGTTCCGCCGGTGGATGCGCCGATGACAATCAATTTTTCAGTGGAAGAAAATCGCCTTACGGCGCTAGGCAAAATCGCATCCGCAGAAAATTTTTCCTGGGCCAATGGCGCAATAACCGTTTTGCGCACCCGCGCCTGTGCGACTGCGCGGATTTTATCGGTGATCTCGATGGCATATTCTTCCATGCCCCGGGCAATATCCAGTTTCGGCTTGGAAAAGAAATCCGCCGCACCCAATTCCAGTGCGCGGAAGGTGATGTCTGAGTCTCTTTCCGTCAGGGAGGAAATCATCAACACCGGCATCGGGCGCAAACGCATCAGTCGTTCCAGAAAATCCAGCCCATCCATCTTGGGCATTTCCACATCCAGCGTCAGCACGTCTGGATCAAGCGACTTGATCATCTCGCGCGCCACCAGCGGATCAGGTGCCGCACCCACGCACTCCATATCATTTTCGCGATTGATGATCTCCTTCATCACGCCACGAATCAACGCGGAATCATCGATCACCAGTACTTTAATCTTGTGGTTTTTCATGTCCGCCCGTATTCGGATAATCTGCTTGCATACAACATCGCGCGCTCCCGCCTCCATCAACCAAACAATTCCACGTCGCCTTCCAGCTTGGAGTGATGCAAGCGCGTCTTGTATTCGGTTTCGCGATTAAGAATCGTATCGTTATGCACCTGCTTCAACTTCTTCACCCTGACCAGCCCGGTACTGGGGAAGTAGTACACTTTGCGCGGGTAAATATCGAGCAAATCCTGCGCGGCGACTGCAATTTTTTCCGTCTTGAGAAACTGCAACACAAACTCCGCATTCCGCTCGCCGACATTGGCGACGGTGAAACCGCGCAGCACCGAGCCGCCACCAAACACTTTCGCCTCAAAATTACTGCGCTTCGCACCCATCTTGAGCAACTGGTTAATCAATATTTCCATGGCGTAAACGCCGTAACGCGCCGACTCGCCAAGCGGATTGCTTCGGTCCTGGCCGCTGTCAGGCAACATGAAGTGGTTCATCCCGCCGATTCCGCTGACCTTGTCACGTATGCAGGCACAAACACAGGAACCCAGCACCGTAACCAAAACCATTTCCCGCCCGGTGGCGTAATACTCGCCAGGCAGTATTTTGGCCGCCGCTGAATTATGCTCGCGATCAAAATACAAGTGCGGCGAAAGAATTTCTTCAAAGCCATGCTCAGCCATCGCGAACTTTCCCTTTCTGCTTTACTATCAATTTAACCGGATCATTTGACTTGATGATGCCCATGAGATTTTGGTTTTACCAGCTCATACACCGTTTTACCGCGCAACTGAAACAAGTGCGTGGCATTATGGAAATTTTCCGAATGTCCGGCAAAAAGCAGCCCGTCAGGTTGCAATAATGGCGCGAATCTCTGCAAGATTTTGAGCTGCGTTTCCTTATCGAAGTAGATCATCACATTGCGACAAAAAATCGCATCCAGCGGGCCGCGTATCGGCCAGCTATTACCGAGCAAATTCAATTGCCGGAATGAGATCATGGCGCGCAATTCCGGTCTCACCCGCACAAAACCTGATTGCACTCCCGTTCCCCTGAGAAAGAAACGCTTCACCACTTCAGCGGCAAGTTTTTCAACACGCTCAACCGGATAAACACCCGCCTCCGCTTTGGCGAGTACATTGGTATCCAAATCGGTGGCGAGGATGGAAACGGGGGGCGTGAAACTATCAAACGCATCCACCATCGCCATCGCCATTGAGTATGGCTCTTCGCCCGTTGAAGCCGCCGAGCACCACAGGGAAAGCGGATGCCGTCCCTGTTGTTTAACGACCTGTTCAGCCAATAGTGGGAAATGGTGCGGTTCACGAAAAAATGAAGTCAAATTGGTAGTGAGCGAGTTGACGAACGCCTCCCATTCAACCTTATTATCACTTTCCAGCAAAACCAGATAGTCCCGGAAATTATTGATTCCATTCGCGCGCAGACGACGCGCCAGCCGGCTATACACCATATCCTGCTTGGAGGGCTTAAGCGAAATACCGGCATGCTCATAAATCAACCGGCACACCCGCTCGAAATCCTTCTCCGTGAATGCAAATTCCCGATCGCGACCGCCACCGAATTGAAGGTCAGTGTTCATAAAACATCCTAAATTTCCCGGGAAATAAACCCGCTACGCTCATCTCAGTTTACACGGGCTAAAAAATTTTGGCGCGACTAAAACTCGTTCCGGTCGCCGTTCATTCCCGCTTCAAAATTTCCGGGTAGCGGCATGAGTGCTGTAACGGGCGATTCTCAGCGCGGCGCGCCCGGTTTCCGGGCAGCGCACGGCGAGATTCAATAGCCGAGGAAATCACGATTGCGGTAAATCTCAAGCAGATGTTCTGCCACAGGACTCCCGCCAAGGCGGATCTCAAGGTAGATACGGACCTATGCGCTGCTTCGTCGAATCATACTTGCTTGTGCAACATGGTAGAATTCACGCCTTTCGGGTGCCCGGACACAAAGTTGTTCGTACCAGTTTTCAATTTTTCAGGAACCGCCGCCATGTTCTCCAGCAAAAACACCATCGCCCAAACCGACCCGGAATTGTGGGCAGCGATCCAGAATGAAAACCGCCGCCAGGAAGATCACATCGAACTGATCGCCTCGGAGAATTACACCAGCCCGGCGGTGATGGAAGCACAGGGCAGCAAGCTGACCAACAAGTATGCGGAAGGCTATCCGGGCAAGCGCTATTACGGCGGCTGTGAATATGTGGACGTGGCCGAACAATTGGCGATAGATCGCGTTAAGGCCTTGTTCGGCGCTGAGTACGCCAATGTGCAGCCGCATTCCGGTTCGCAGGCGAATCAAGCCGTGTACATGTCGGTACTGAAACCGGGTGATACCATCCTGGGCATGTCGCTGGCGCACGGCGGGCATTTGACCCACGGCGCGTCGGTGAATATCAGCGGCAAGCTGTATAACGCCATCCAGTATGGCCTGAACGAAAAAGAAGAAATCGACTACGGCCAAGTCGAGCGTCTGGCCAAGGAGCACAAGCCCAAGATGATCGTGGCAGGCGCATCCGCTTATGCATTGGTAATCGACTGGAAGCGTTTTCGCGCCATCGCCGACAGCGTCGGCGCGTACCTGTTCGTGGACATGGCGCACTACGCAGGTTTGGTCGCGGCAGGCATTTATCCGAGCCCGGTCGGCATCGCGGACTTTGTCACCAGCACCACCCACAAGACTTTGCGCGGCCCGCGCGGCGGCATCATTCTCGCCAAGGCAGAATTTGAAAAAGTGCTGAACTCGGTGATCTTCCCCGGCATTCAGGGTGGTCCGCTGATGCATGTGATCGCCGCCAAGGCGGTGGCATTCCTGGAGGCGCTGCAGCCCGGGTTCAAGGTCTACCAGCAGCAGGTGCTTGACAATGCCAGGGCTATGGCTGCGGTGTTCTCGGCGCGGGGATACGAGATCGTGTCCGGTGGCACCGACAACCACTTGATGCTGGTGAGCCTGATTGCCAAGGGGCTCACCGGCAAGGACGCCGATGCGGCCCTGGGCCGCGCGCACATCACCGTGAACAAGAATTCCGTCCCCAACGACCCGCAGTCGCCGTTTGTCACCAGCGGTATCCGCGTCGGCACGCCAGCCATCACCACCCGCGGCTTCGGCGTCGCGGAATGCCAGCAGGTCGCCGGGTTGATGTGCGACGTGCTCGACCGTCTGGGTGACGCGGCAGTGGAAAAAGAGGTGGCGGAGCAGGTGGTCGCGTTGTGCCGGCGCCACCCGGTGCCGGCATAGACTCCCGACCACCCCAGGTAGCACACCATGGCACTCAGCGTATTTGACCTGTTCAAGGTCGGCATCGGCCCATCGTCGTCGCACACTGTGGGCCCGATGAAGGCGGCTGCGATGTTTGCGCGGCGGCTGGAAAAGCAGGGCCAGTTGCCGCAGACCGTGCGCATCGAGGCCAAGCT
>JAYVKW010000219.1:0-6675 GCA_043768015.1 Gallionella sp. | reverse complement strand
CCTGCTACGACGTCCACTTACGATAACACACTTAATGGCTACTATCTCACCCTGGGCACGGGGGAAAAAGTAGTCAACGCGCCACTCACCGTGGCGGGTTATACCTATTTCGGTACCAATACCCCCGCGACACCCACTTCCAATTCATGCACTACCAATCTGGGGATCGCGAAGGGATATCGGATCAAGCCACTGACGGGAGTGAGCAGTTCGGTCACCTACGCAGGTGGGGGATTGCCGCCGTCACCGGTCGCCGGCTCGGTGGCGGTGAATGTGAATGGTACACCCATGGTCCTGCCGTTTTGCATCGGCTGCGGTGGTGACCCCGGCTGTGCCGGGTCGGACTGCAAGACCGCGATCGGCGGCGGAAAACCCGTTATCAACGTGCCAACCAGCCGCAGCAGAACCTATTGGTACAAGGAAAGCGATTGATTTTACTTCTTTGGATCTGCAAAGGTCTGTCGACAAAAAAGCGACCATCTGGTCGCTTTTTTGTTGGCGGCTTAATAATTCAAATTATTTAACAATCGCTTTCAACTCACCCTTGGCATAGCGGGTTGCCATCGCTTCCATTGAAATTGGTTTGATTTTGGCGGCTTGGCCGGCACTACCGAAAGCTTCGTAACGCGCCTTGCAGATTTCTTTCATTGCTTTGGTGGACACCGCCAGAAATTTACGTGGGTCGAAGTCCTTGGGGTTCTCCGCCAAGTAGCGACGCACGGCGCCTGTGGAAGCCATACGCAAATCGGTGTCGATGTTGATCTTGCGCACGCCATGCTTGATGCCTTCGACGATCTCTGACACTGGCACGCCGTAAGTCTGGCCCATGTCGCCACCATATTTGTTGATCACATCCAGCCAGTCCTGTGGCACCGATGAAGAGCCATGCATCACCAGATGGGTGTTGGGAATACGCGCATGGATTTCTTTAACGCGACCAATCGCCAGAATATCACCGGTAGGCGGGCGGGTGAATTTGTATGCACCGTGTGAAGTGCCGATGGCAATCGCCAACGCGTCCACGCCGGTTTCACGCACGAACTGTGCGGCTTCTTCCGGGTCGGTCAACAGTTGGTCGTGAGTCAGCACGCCTTCCGCGCCATGGCCGTCTTCCTTTTCGCCCATGCCGCTTTCCAGCGAGCCCAGGCAACCCAATTCGCCTTCCACGGAAGCGCCCACTGCATGCGACATTTCCACCACGCGACGGGTGACGTCCACGTTGTATTCGAACGATGCCGGCGTCTTGGCGTCTTCCTTGAGCGAGCCATCCATCATCACGCTGGAAAAACCACTGCGGATGGCGTTGATGCACACCGCCGGAGAGGCGCCGTGATCCTGGTGCATGACGACCGGGATGTGCGGATAAGCTTCCACCGCCGCCGAAATCAAGTGGCGCAGGAATGCTTCGCCGGCATACTTGCGCGCGCCTGCGGAGCCTTGCATGATGACCGGGCTGTTGGTCTCGTCCGCCGCTTCCATGATGGCTTTGACCTGTTCCAGATTGTTCACATTGAATGCGGGCAAGCCGTAGCCGTTTTCCGCCGCATGATCGAGTAGTTGACGCATAGATACGAGAGCCATTTTTTTCTCCTAATTAAAAATTTAAAATCGGGTGTTACTTTCCAAAAATTGTGGCTCTCAGTCAATACCGTTCACTTAGTATCCAACCGTTCGCCCTGATGCTTCGACAAGCTCAGCACAGGGTACGCAGAGCGTATCAAAGGGCATGCATCAAGTGGTTCGATACCTCACCACGAACGGCTAAAGTGAACAGCATCGGGGCCGCAGTTTAATTCCAAAAAATACATTGCTCTGCCATTAGTGCTTGTGATAATCGCCTACCTTGACGATTTTCATGGTGTTGGTGTGCCCGGATTGACCGATCGCCTCACCGATGGTCATCACCATCAAGTCGCCTTTTTCAACCAATTTCAGGCGCACTAACTCTTCCTCTGCATCGCGCAACGCCTGGTCGTGGTCTTTTGAACTGCTTTTAAAAGCGATCGGATGCACGCCGCTAAACAAGGTCACTTTGCTCAAGGTTTCGCTCAACGGCGTCATCGCAAAAATGGGCACACCGGCATTCATGCGCGACATCCACAGCGGGGTCGAGCCGGATTGTGTCAGTGCGACAATCGCTTTTACTTTGAGATGCGAAGCGGCAAACAGTGCGGACATGGCAATTGACTGGTCGATACGGGAAAATTTTTGCGAGGCAGTGCGGCGGTCGACCGTGTGGTGCTCGTCTTCGCCTTCGGCTTCGGCCTTGAGGCAGATCCGCGCCATCGCTTCGATGGTCTCCACCGGATAGTCACCCACTGCAGTTTCTGCCGACAGCATCACCGCATCAGTACCATCCAAGACCGCGTTCGCCACGTCCGAGACTTCCGCGCGTGTCGGGATCGGGTTAGTGATCATCGATTCCATCATTTGCGTGGCGGTGATCACCAGGCGGTTTTTTTCACGTGCCATTTTGATCATGCGCTTTTGCAAGCCGGGCACAGCGGCGTCGCCGACTTCCACGCTCAAGTCGCCGCGCGCCACCATGATGGCATCCGATGCATCAATGATATCGCTCAACGCAGTAATCGCTTCGGCGCGCTCAATCTTGGCCATCAACATGCTCTTGCCGCCGGCTGCATGCATCAAGTCGCGCGCCAGGCGCATGTCATCGCCGCTGCGCGGAAAGGACACCGCCAGGTAGTCCGCCTTGATCAGCGCGGCAGTCTTGATGTCTTCCTTGTCCTTGTCGGTCAGTGCGGGTGCAGTCAGGCCGCCGCCTTTGCGGTTGATGCCTTTGTTATTGGACAACACGCCGCCGCGCACCACCTTGCAAATGACTTGCGAACCTTTAACCCCGGTGACATTAAATTCCAGCATACCGTCGTTGAGCAACAACACTGTCCCCACGTTAACATCGTTGGGCAGCTCTTTGTAATCGAGACCGACGCGCTGTTGATTACCCAACCCATCCAGCGTGGCATCCAGGATAAAAGTGTCACCGCGGTTCAAAATGATTTTATCATTTTCGAATTTCCCTACGCGTATCTTCGGGCCTTGCAGGTCGGCCAATATGCCCACCGTGCGGCCACAGGCTTGAGCTACGGCGCGCACGGTTTCAGCGCGTTGCATATGGTCCTGAGCAGAGCCGTGTGAGAAATTCATCCGCACCAGATCCACGCCGGCGCGGATCATTTTTTCCAGCACTTTTTGATCGTTGGAAGCGGGTCCCAGCGTTGCGACAATTTTGGTTCTACGTAACATGTGTTCCTATTATTGATTGGCTCGTTGTTCAAGGATTTCTACTGCGGGCAATTTTTTGCCTTCGAGAAACTCCAGAAATGCTCCGCCAGCGGTGGAGATGTAAGACACTTTGTCAAAAATATCGTACTTCTGGATTGCGGCGATGGTGTCGCCACCACCCGCCAGCGTGAAAGCTTTGGTTTCAGCGATCGCCATCGCGATCTTCCGGGTGCCTTCGCCGAACTGGTCGAACTCGAATACGCCGACCGGGCCGTTCCACACCACGGTGCCTGCCTGCATGATGATATCGACTATCTCTTGTGCCGACTGGGGGCCGATATCGAAAATCATTTCATCGTCGGCTACGTCATGCGCCGATTTCAGAATCGCCGGGGTGTTTTCATTGCCCGCCACAAACGGTGCCTCTTTGCCAACCACCACATCGGTTGCGATTGGAATGCTCGCGCCACGCGCGGACATTTTCTCCAATAATGCCTGGGCGGTCGGAACCAGATCGTTTTCGCACAGCGACTTGCCGACCGGATGGCCGGTCGCCTTGAGGAAGGTGTTGGCGATACCGCCGCCGACCACCAGTTGATCGACTTTTTCCGATAGGCTTTCCAGCACGGTCAGCTTGGTGGAAACCTTGGAACCGCCAACAATAGCCACCATCGGGCGGGCAGGGGCGAGCAGCGCTTTGGTCAGCGCTTCCAGTTCCTGGGTGAGCAAGACACCTGCAGCAGCCACTGGTGCGTATTTCGCCACGCCGTGGGTCGAGGCTTCGGCGCGGTGCGCCGTGCCAAACGCCTCCATCACGAACACATCGCACAGCGCGGCATATTTCCGCGCAGTATCTTCCAGATTTTTCTTCTCGCCTTTGTTGAAGCGGCAATTTTCCAGCAACACCAGTTCGCCTTCGGCAACATTGAACCCGCCATCCATCCAATCCCGGATCAAACGCACCGGCTTGTTCAGTTTGTTGGCGATGACATTTGCCACCGGCATGAGCGAGTTCTCTTCGGAATAAACCCCTTCTTCGGGGCGACCCAAGTGCGAAGTCACCATCACCCGCGCACCCGCCTTCAGGGCGAAGTTAATCGACGCCATCGAGGCGCTGATACGCGCATCGGAGGTCACCTTGCCATCTTTGACCGGGACATTGAGATCCGAGCGGATCAGGACGCGCTTGCCCTTGAGATCCAAGTCGGTCATTTTTATTACGGACATTACCTTGCTCTCCTGAAAAATAAAATGTCTTACAGGTTCAAGAGGCAAGGCACAAGGTACAAGTGTCATTCTTGCATCTTGTATCTTGCACCTTTGAACTGCCTTATTTCGCGATGTGAGTCACCATGCGCATCAAGTTGCAGGTATAGCCGTACTCGTTGTCATACCAGGCCACCACCTTGACGAAGGTCGGATCCAGCGCGATACCCGCACCGGCATCGAATACGGATGGGCAGGTTTCACCGCGGAAATCCGTTGAAACAACACTGTCAGTGGTATAGCCAAGAACGCCTTTCAGCGGACCACTTTCGGAGGCCGCTTTCATGGCAGCGCAGATTTCGTCATAGGTCGCAGGCTTGTTCAACTCGACCGTCAGGTCAACCACGGACACGTCCGAAGTGGGCACACGGAAGGCCATACCGGTGAGCTTTTTGTTCAACTCGGGAATTACCACTCCAACCGCTTTGGCTGCGCCTGTGGAAGACGGGATGATGTTTTCCAGGATGCCACGACCACCACGCCAATCTTTATTCGAAGGACTATCAACAGTTTTCTGGGTAGCGGTAGCAGCATGCACCGTAGTCATCAGGCCGCGCTTGATACCCCAAGTGTCGTTCAATACCTTGGCGACCGGAGCCAGCGCATTGGTGGTGCAGGACGCCGCAGAGACAATCTTCTCGCCGGCATATTTGCTGTGGTTCACCCCATACACGAACATCGGGGTGTCGTCCTTGCAAGGCGCGGACTGGATGACCTTCTTGGCACCCGCATCGATATGTGCCTGACAGGTTTCCTTGGTCAGGAAAAAGCCGGTAGATTCGACCACGATGTCAACTTTAACTTCGTTCCATTTCAGTTCGGCGGGATTTTTAATCGCAGTCAGGCGGATCTTCTTGCCATTGACGATGAGGGTGTTGCCGTCGACCGAAACGTCGCCCTTGAAACGGCCATGCACCGAATCGTGCTTGAGCATGTAGGCCAGGTAATCGGGCTCCAGCAAGTCGTTGATGGCGACAACTTCCACTTCAGGAAAATCCTTTATCGCCGCGCGGAACACCATACGCCCAATGCGACCAAATCCATTGATACCTACGCGAATTGACATTTTTATTTCCCCTCTAGATTATGTAAAAATTTACAGTACGCTTTTGACGGCCTTCACCACATTGTCTGCGGTAAATCCAAAGTGCTTGAACAACTCGGGGGCCGGAGCGGATTCACCGAAACAATCCATACCTACGACTGCGCCATCCAGCCCCACATACTTATACCAGCCGCCGGTCACGCCCGCTTCGACCGCGACGCGCTTCACACCCTTGGGCAACACGCTATCCCTGTAGGCTTGGTCCTGCTTGTCGAACACATTGGTCGACGGCATGGACACCACGCGCACGTTGACGCCACTGGCAGCCAATGTCTTCTGGGCTTCCATCGCTAACGATACTTCAGAACCGGTTGCAATAATCACCGCTTGTGGTTTGCCGCCAGCAGCTTCGGACAACACGTAAGCACCCTTGCGGATGTTGGCGATTTGCGCCGCATCACGCTTTTGGAATGCCAGGTTTTGGCGGCTAAAAATCAAACAGCTCGGACCATCTTGCCGCTCCACCCCTGCCACCCAGGCGGCAGCCGACTCAACCGTGTCGCACGGACGCCATACTTCCATATTCGGGATATAGCGCAGGGTTGCGGTTTGTTCGACGGCCTGATGCGTCGGGCCGTCTTCACCCAGTCCGATGGAGTCATGGGTGTACACAAACAACACGCGCAATTTCATCAGTGCCGCCATGCGCAGCGCATTACGCGCATATTCGGAGAACATCAAAAATGTTCCGCCGAATGGTAAAAAACCGCCGTGCAAGGCCATGCCGTTCATGATGGCAGACATGCCGAATTCACGCACGCCATAGCTGATGTAGTTGCCGTTAGTCTTGCCATGTACTTTTTTGCAACCCACCCAGTCGGTAAAGTTGGAACCGGTCAGGTCAGCAGAACCGCCGAGAAACTCTGGCAACACTGGCACCAATGCATTGATAGCATTTTGCGAAGCCTTGCGAGTGCTCAGGGTTTCAGCTTTTTCGTTGGTCTTGGCAATCACCTCCGCAGCATGTTGTTTCCAGTTCGCCGGCAATTCGCCGTTGATGCGGCGCTCGAATTCAGCCGCCTCTTCCGGGAACGCGGCGCGGTATTCAGCGAACTTGTTGT
>JAYVKW010000218.1:0-4767 GCA_043768015.1 Gallionella sp. | reverse complement strand
GCCCATTAACGTGACCGCGACATCGGCCACCGGCACTTGCCACGGGCCGACCATTTGATCACGCGCGGTCATACCGCCAACGGTGCGGTCGCCGATACTGATCAGAAAAGTCTTGTTGGCCACGGACGGCAAACGCAGCACTCGCTCTACCGCTTCGCACAACTCGATGCCGCGCGTATCGAAAGAAGACAGACGCGCCGTTTCGCGTACCACATTGCGCGTCATCTTGGGCGGCTTGCCAAGCAATACCGCGAGCGGCATGTCCACCGGATAATCGCCGAATTCCTTGTCATGCACGGTTAGTTGCTCGTCTGCTGTCGCTACGCCCACTACCGCGAACGGACAGCGTTCACGCTGGCACAGTGCGCGAAATTCTGCCAGACGTCCGGGCAGAATCGCCAGCACATAGCGCTCTTGCGATTCGTTGCACCAGATTTGTTTTGGCGACATGCCGGTTTCATCCAGCGGGATCTTGCGCAGCTCGAAACGCGCGCCGCGTCCGCCACCGTGCACCAGTTCCGGCAGCGCATTCGACATGCCGCCCGCGCCGACATCGTGGATCGACAGGATCGGATTATTTGCGCCCATCTGCCAACAACGGTCAATCACCTCCTGCGCGCGGCGTTGCATTTCGGGATTGCCGCGCTGTACCGAATCGAAATCCAGATTCTCGGCATTGCTGCCGGTATCCAAGCTGGATGCCGCGCCGCCGCCCAAACCGATTAACATGCCTGGCCCGCCCAGATGCACCACCAGCGCATCGACCGGCAACTCGTGTTTATGCGTGTGTATCGCCGCGATGTTACCGACCCCGCCCGCCAACATAATGGGCTTGTGATAACCGCGCATCTCGCCGCTGACGCTCTCTTCGAAAGTACGGAAATAGCCGGCCAGATTCGGACGACCGAATTCGTTGTTGAATGCCGCCCCGCCAAGGGGGCCGTCCAGCATGATTTGCAGGGCGGTGACTATGCGGGTGGGCTTTCCGTAGGGTGATTCCCACGGCTGTTCGAATCCGGGGATATTGAGGTTGGAAACCGAAAAACCAGTCAGTCCGGCTTTAGGTTTTGAACCGCTGCCGGTCGCGCCCTCATCGCGTATCTCGCCGCCTGATCCTGTGGCCGCGCCGGCGAACGGCGCGATGGCGGTGGGATGGTTATGTGTCTCCACTTTCATCAGGGTATGCATCAGCTCTTCGCTGAACGCATAGCTTCCATCCGCGCGCGGATAAAAACGTTCGATACGCGCGCCCTCAATGACTGAAGCATTGTCGGAATACGCCACTATGGTTCCGTGCGGACTGACCTTGTGGGTATTGCGTATCATGCCGAACAGCGAGATATCTTGCGCTTCGCCGTCGATCACCCAGTCGGCATTAAAAATCTTGTGGCGGCAATGTTCGGAATTCGCTTGCGCGAACATCATTAATTCGACATCGGTAGGATTGCGCTTCAGCTTCTGGAAGTTCTCGACCAAATATTCGATCTCATCCTCGGAAAGCGCCAAGCCCATCTCCAGATTGGCTTGCGCCAACGCTTCGCTGCCGCCTTTCAGAACATCGACAATGGCGAGCGGTTGTGGCCCACCGTGCTGAAAAATTTTTTCCGCCGCGCCCTCCACAATTTCAAGCACGGATTCGGTCATGCGGTCATACAACAGCGGCAATATCGCCGCTTGCTCGGCGTTGCTCAGCTCCTTGCCGTTATGGGTGTCCAGGTAATACACCACACCGCGCTCGATGCGCTGCACGCCGGACAGGCCGCAATGCTGCGCGATGTCGGTAGCCTTGGTTGACCACGGCGAAATCGTGCCGAGACGCGGCACCACGAGAACACGTTGCATTGAACCGGTTTGCCTGGGTTCACCGCTGTCGTTATCCAAACCCAGCACCTTATCCAGTAACCTGGCTTGCGCCTTGCTGAACGTCGCGCCATGGGCTACTTGCAAAGGGGGCGCCACAGGGCGCCCGAAACCTTTGCTGCCACCCTCGCGCAGTGCGCTGAAGTACCAGTGGCGCGTGTCCATGATGACAACATTGGGCGCAACCGCATGCAGCGCGCTACGCAGTTTTTCCAGACGAAAGGCGGACAGGGCAGCGGTGCCGACAGAAACTCGAAACATGGTGAAGGTCATAGGATGAAAATTCGGGACGCGATTATACTATGCACCACCCATATGAATAATTCTTGAGAAATGAGCGAACGCATCCCCACCCTTACCCCCAAACCCATTACCCAGAGCCAGGTCATGGCAAACTTCCCGAAACGCTCGCGCGACAGCCATAAGGGACTGTTCGGCACGGTCGCGGTGATCGGCGGTGCGAACGGTATGGTCGGCGCGCCGCTGCTGGCGGCACGCGCCGCGCTCAAGCTGGGGGCGGGTTGCGTGCATGTCGGGCTACTGGCAGACAATCCGCCCGGCGTGGATATGCTGCAACCCGAGCTGATGCTGCACAGCGCGAAAGCCTTATTACAACTGCCCGGTGTGGGCGTCATGGCGATCGGCTGCGGCATGGGAACCTCGATAGCTGCGCAAAAGCTTTTGTACGAGGCACTGATGCGCGACACCGCGCTGGTGATTGATGCCGACGCGCTGAATCTCCTCGCCCGTCAACCCGATCTGCAAGACGACCTGCGCATCCGCCAAGCCGCATCGGTACTCACCCCTCATCCCGGAGAGGCCGCACGCTTGCTGGGTTGTGACATCAAAGATATACAGTCCGACCGCATCGCTGCAGTGCGCAAGCTGTCGCAGAAATTCGCATGCAGCGTGGTGCTGAAAGGCGCGGACAGCTTGTGCGCCACCCGCGATGGGCGGCTGTTCGTGAATACCACCGGTAATCCCGGCATGAGCAGCGCGGGCATGGGCGATGTGCTTACCGGCATGATCGCCGCCTTTATCGCGCAGGGACTACCGGCAGACAGCGCAATACTATTGGCAGTGCATTTGCACGGCGCGGCGGGCGATGCGCTGGCGCAACAACAGGCTACCATCGGCATGACTGCAACGGAGGTGGCCGAATGGGCAAGATGGCTGTTGAATCAATGGTTCCGCAACTAGATTGACCACCCCCATCGACATTTCCGAACAATCCGGCGTGCGCTTTCTGCACTTCGGTTCCGAATGGATACAAGGCGCGATGCGCATCGCGCGTCCGTGGAATCTGGAGCTGGAATATACCCGTGAGATGATGGCCAGCCTGCTACTGCGCGATGATGCGCGCTGGCCACGCAAGGTGTTGTTGATCGGATTAGGCGCCGCCTCACTGACCAAATTCCTGTATCGCAATCTTCCGCTCGCGCATCTGACCGTGGTGGAAATCGAACTCGCCGTGGTGGCTGCCGCACGGCAATTCTTCAAGCTGCCGGAAGACCCCAAGCGAGTCAATATCGTCATCGGTGACGGCGCGGAATACGTGCTGAACAATGATAAGAAATTCGATTTGATCCTGGTGGACGGGTTCGACGAAAACGCGCGTTCCGGGGCGCTAGATACCTTGCCGTTCTATCAAGCGTGTCCGACACGCTTGAGCGATGACGGGATACTGGCGGTCAACCTGCTCGGTCGTAGTCACGGCTTCGAGGCTAGTTCGAAGCGCATCATGGCAGCCTTTACGGATCGTGCGCTGGTGTTCCCTTCATGCGAAAGCGGCAATGCCATCGCCTTCGCAGTGGCAGGCAATCCTGTCGATATCTCCTTCGACGACATGAAGGAAAACGCGCTGACGCTAAAAAAGGCGACCGGATTGAATCTGTTGCCCACGTTGACCCGCCTCGCACAAGCCAGAACCTGTTTGAACAACCGGCTGATTTTGTAGGCAAGCATAACGGGCCGGTTTTGCTTTACGATGCGGGTCCGCATCATGACAGAATTGAAAAATTTACAATCTCGGAGAGGGAACAAGTATGGGCACACTGATTTTTTTCGGCATTGCCGCTGTGCTGGTTGGGATAGGCTGGCTGCTGCAATCGGCCGATTTCTAGAAACCGAAAAACAAGGGCAGGTTTTAACCCACCCCTATTTTATTTGTCTCTGTGCAACATCAGTCCTTTTTGCGCAATGACATTCTGCTCAGCAAACCATCTTTCATGATGAATTGATGCTTGATCGCACCTAATATATGCAGCACCGTCAGCACGATCAACACGTTGACCAATTGTTCATGTACCACTTGGGCAAATACGTCTTTAAAACCATGTTCCTTGGGCAACAAATTCGCATCGCCGGCCAATAACGCCGCGCCCGCCTTGCTGTTGAGAATGATCGTTATCCCGCTGACCGGCAACAAGAACAACGCTGTATAGAGAAAGTAATGAACGTATTTGGCTACTACCTGGTAGATTGGCTTATCGTTCAGCAAAGGCGGCCTGCCATCTTTGCGGCGGAAAAGCAGTTGCGACAAAGTCAACAGCAAAACCGTGCCTCCCACCGCTATATGCACGATGTACCCGGCCAATGTCGCCTTGCTACCGTCAGTCGCTTCAGCCAGGCTGTCGCCGAGATACCATGCTGCGATCAGCAATGCCAAAGTCAACCAATGAACGACCACCATGCGCTTGCTGTATTGCGTCATAACTTTAACTCCTGAAATTTATCAAACCGCCTGAAATTTACGGAAACAATAGGATAGCCCTGTTTCAGTATAGTTCCACTTCTAAAAATGAGCGCGCAATGTACCCGGTTTGGCTGTTGGTGGTTCAATAATTATTTGTCGCGGCAATCGAATATAGCATATCGTGTGATGCGGATGCCCACGCGCGCTACCGT
>JAYVKW010000217.1:0-3305 GCA_043768015.1 Gallionella sp. | reverse complement strand
CTGATCGTCGTAGGCAGCGCCGGCAGCGGCAAGACGGCGCTGACCCTGGAAAAGCTCAAGCATGCCGAAGGCGAAGTGCTCTATGTCACCCATTCCGCCTATTTGGCGCAAAACGCGCGCAGCCTCTATTACGCCAACGGTTTCCAGCATGCCGGGCAGGAAGCGGTGTTTCTGTCCTACCGCGAATTCGTCGAATCCATCCGTGTGCCGCCTGGACGCGAAGCCACCTGGCGTGATTTCGCCGCCTGGTTTTCGCGCATGCGACAGGCCTTCAAGGACATAGACGGGCATCAGGCGTTCGAGGAAATTCGCGGTGTGATCGCTGCGGGCGCCAACGGCATATTGGGTCGGCAGGACTACCGCGCGCTGGGCGTGCGCCAGTCCATTTTCGCAGCAGACCAGCGCGATAAACTGTATGACCTGTTTGAAAAATACCGCGCATGGCTGGCCGAGGCCAAGCTCTACGACCTCAACCTGGTCGCGCAGGAATGGCAAACACTCGCGGCGCCGCGCTACGATTTTGTGGTGATCGATGAGGTGCAGGATCTCACGACAGCCCAGCTCTCCCTGATACTCAAGACCCTCAAGAAACCGGGCAATTTTTTGTTGTGCGGCGATTCCAACCAGATCGTCCATCCCAATTTTTTCTCGTGGAGTCAGGTCAAAAGCCTGTTCTGGCGCGACGCGCAACTCGCCGAGCGGCAGGAATTGCGCGTGCTCAGCGCCAACTTCCGCAACGGCCTGGAAGCCACGCGCACGGCCAATCAGTTGCTCAAGATCAAACAGCAGCGCTTCGGCTCCATCGATCGCGAGAGCAATTTCCTGGTGCAGGCGGTGGGCGGCGAAAAGGGCCAGGTCGCGCTGCTGGCGGACAAGGACGCCGTGCTGCGCGAACTGAACCAGAAAGTCCGGCTCTCCACCCAGTTTGCCGTGCTGGTCATGCGCGATGAAGACAAGGCCGAAGCGCGCAAACATTTTGCGACGCCGCTGCTGTTTTCGATACACGAGGCCAAGGGGCTGGAATACGAGAACATCATCTTGTACCGCTTCATTTCCGACCACCGTGCCGAGTTTAGCCAGATCGTCGATGGTGTGGACAAGGCTAGCCTCGCCACCGACGCACTCGATTATCGCCGCGCCAAGGACAAGAGCGACAAGTCGCTGGAGGTCTACAAGTTTTTCGTCAACGCGCTCTACGTGGCGCTGACGCGGGCTATCCAAAATCTGTTCATCCTTGAATCCGACACCGCCCATCCACTTTTTTCCTTGCTTGATCTCGCCGTTGCCGGGCCCATAAAAATGGATGCGCAGCAGTCCAGCCTGGAAGACTGGCAGAAAGAGGCGCGCAAGCTGGAGCTGCAGGGTAAACAGGAACAGGCGGAAGCCATCCGCCGCAATATTCTTAGACAGACCCCGCCGCCCTGGCCGGTGTTCGACGAACCCCGGCTGCGCGAGACGTTGATCAAGGTGTTCCGCGAACAGGCGGTTGGCAGCAAGCTGAAACAGCAGTTGTACGAATATGCGACTTGTCATGATGAACCAGCGCTTGCGGAATATCTGGTGTATGACGCAAAGTATGATGCGGCAAAAACCTTCGCGCAGCAACGCGCAACCCTGGGGCGCAAAAGCTTCGTCCCCTATTTTGCGCACCACTACAGAGATATTCTGAAGCAATGCGACCAGCACGGCATCGAGCACCGCCTGCCGATGAACCAGACACCATTGATGGCTGCCGCTGCCGCCGGCAATATCCCCCTGGTGGAAGCCTTGCTGGAACGCGGCGCGGATTGTGAGACCGCTGATCAGTATGGATATAATGCCCTGCACTGGGCGATGCGTGCGGCCTTCCACGACCCGAAATTTGCGCGCAATCAGTTCGCCGCGCTCTATGAACTGCTCGCCCCGGTCGGTATTGATGTCAATACCGGCGAGCGGCTGGTGCGCTTAGACCGGCATCTTTCCGAATATTTCCTGTTCCAGACATTATGGGTGCTGTTCAAGTCGCGCTTCACCCATCCGCAGCGCCGACATTACGCTGCCTTTGATACCCAGGCCATACTCGACGCCTGGCAACACCTGCCCGCCAACGTGGTCTACCCGGAACGCAACAAACGCCAACACCTTTCCGGCGTGCTCGCGCGCAACGAAGTGGAGCGTGACTACACTTACAACCGCGCCCTGTTCATGCGCGTTGCCCAAGGCTGGTACCAATTCAATCCGCAGTTATCGGTGCGCCGCCGCCCGGGCGAGGAAGAAATCTGGCAACCAATCTACGCGGCACTGAATTTGCCATTGATCAACGAGTTTGCCCGCTATGAAGAATTTTCCATTGAAGCGATCCGTGAGCAAATAGAAAAATATTGTGCCATGTCCAACATGCCGAAACCAACCATTCCGATTCCGTTGGAAAAGTGGTGGGCACAAAAACAAGCCGCCGAAAAGGAGTTGGCCGAACGTGAGGCCGAACGGCTTGCCGCATTGAAGCGCTGGCAGGAGCACAAGGCGGCTGAGCTACGCAAACAGAACGAGGAGCCAAAATGGGGAACCAAGGAAGCCAAGCAACGCGAAATCGAGCGCGTGCGCAGAGAGATTGAGGCCAGGAAAAAATAATTTTGTCATGCCGCTGCTATTGGACGGAAAAAAGTAGCCCGAGCGGTTGTACAATAATTCGGGTCAAGTTTCCACTTGACATGAATCGGCCTACGCGTCTTCCAGCATACGAATGAATTCGGCAACGATATGGGCGTCAAATTGTTTCCCGGCGCCAGCAGCGATCAGTGCACTCGCTTCGTAAGGCTTCATCGCCCTGCGTTGCGGACGGTCGCCGGTCATCGCACTATAGGCGTCCACTATCGACAGGATGCGGGCAAGTGACCTTGCCCCTGAAAAACGTATCCCTTAATGATCGCGTTAAGGGATGCGGAATACAGGGGCAAGGTCACTTATCGATTTGCGCGATTGGCATTATGGCATTTTTTTTATTGAATGAGCCTGGACTGGTGCCAATGAAACGAGTGGCACCAGTTCGAGCTGGACAATAAATAGACAATAAATAATACTTGACTAAATTACTGTGGCAAGTTTAAATGTCAAGCTGTTTCCAAGTCCCGAGCAGGTTTCGCGGCGGGATTTTTCAGCTTCCGGGTGGTTTGTATTTGTCGATATGAAAGGTTAAAAATGGAACTTCCAAAACGTGATGGTGACGTGTATCTCGTCGATATGAGTAACTGGACTCCCGAGATTGGTCGCGCAATGGCCGAGATTGATGCGTACGAACTCAATGACAAAAAGTGGGAACAGATCCT
>JAYVKW010000216.1:0-4922 GCA_043768015.1 Gallionella sp. | reverse complement strand
GCATCAAGGATGGACGACAGTGTAGGCGCTGCCGGAGCAGCCGCTGCCAGAGCCACGCCAGGCACTGCCAATGCTGCCAAGATCAACGAGTTCAACAATTTGCTTTTCATCATGATGCGTTCCTTTATGGTTAAGTTAAAAAGCGGGATGAATAAATCCGCACGGAGTTAACAGCAGAATGCGTGCCAAAGATATTTATTATTATTAAACAATCAATTAAAGATGATTCGTGGCTACCACAGAACATCTGCGCACCAATTGCAAGCGCGCCGGCAACCTTGCGCACCGCTTGGGTGCGGCATCCGTTGTGCCGTGAAGCTTCTAGGCTGAGTGAATTTTGCTACACTGACTGGCATTACCAATCTTTAGGAGTGTCGTCATGTTGAACGCAAAGATTTTTGAGGAACTTTCCGCTAAATTAAGCGCGGCTGCAAACAGCAGCCCCGCCAAGGACATTGAAAAAAACATACGCGCCCTGCTCACGCAAGGTTTCGCCAAACTCGATCTGGTGACGCGTGAAGAGTTCGACGTGCAAGCGCAAGTGCTGGCACGCACACGAGAAAAGCTGACCGCACTGGAAGCGCGGGTCGCGGAGCTGGAAGCGCAACGCAACACGGCTAAGAACTAAATGAGTTTGGCTGTGCTCTACAGCCGCGCGCTATCCGGGATGGAGGCCGCGCTCGTCACCGTAGAGGTGCACATCGCCAACGGCCTGCCTAATTTTACTATCGTGGGTCTGCCGGAAACCGAAGTCAAAGAAAGCAAAGATCGCGTGCGTGCCGCGCTGCAAAATTGCCAGTTCGATTTTCCGGCACGGCGCATCACCGTCAATCTTGCTCCCGCCGATCTACCCAAAGAAAGCGGACGCTTCGATTTGCCCATCGCACTCGGCATCCTTGCCGCCACCGGACAGATCCCCTCCGACAAACTCGCTGAATATGAATACGCCGGAGAGCTCGCGCTGACTGGCGAACTGCGCGCGATACGCGGCGCGCTGGCGATGACCTATCGCGCCGTCAGTAGTGGCCGCGCCTTCATCCTTCCGCAAGCGAATGCCGCAGAAGCTGCGCTGGTGGAGGATGCGGTCGTATATCCGGCGCAAACGCTGTTGCAAGTGGCGGCGCATCTCACCGGACGAGAACTGATCGCACCCTATGTCAGCCAGCCGCAAACCATCCAACCCCACTACCCGGACATGTGCGAAGTGAAGGGGCAGACGCAAGCCAAGCGCGCGCTGGAAATCGCCGCCGCAGGTGGGCACAGCGTGCTGATGATGGGGCCGCCGGGCACCGGCAAATCCATGCTGGCAGCGCGCTTCCCCGGCATCCTGCCGCAGATGTCAGAAGCCGAAGCGTTGCAGAGCGCGGCGCTACAGTCGTTGGATGGCGGCTTCGATGTGGCGAAGTGGAAGACGCGCCCGTATCGCGCGCCGCACCACACCGCTTCCGGTGTGGCCCTGGTCGGCGGCGGCAGCAATCCGCGCCCCGGCGAAATTTCGATGGCGTTGCACGGCGTGCTGTTTCTCGACGAGTTGCCGGAGTTTGATCGCAGTGTGCTGGAAGTGTTGCGCGAGCCAATGGAATCGGGGCGCATCACCATTTCGCGCGCCGCGCGGCGCGCCGATTTTCCGGCACAGTTTCAACTGATTGCGGCGATGAACCCCTGCCCATGCGGTTACCACGGCCACTACAACGGCAAATGCCGTTGCACGCCCGATCAGATTTCACGTTACCGCAGCAAGATCTCCGGCCCGCTGCTGGATCGTATCGACATCCAGATCGAGGTGCCTGCCGTACCGCAGGATGATTTGCTCAATAAGGCCGATGGCGAAGCCAGTGCCGACCTGCAAGCGCGCGTCGAGATCGCGCGGCAACGCCAGATCGCGCGCCAAAACAAATCCAACGCACTGCTTTCAGTGACTGAAATAGATGCATTGTGCGCACCCGACGCGCAAGGTGTCGCCTTGTTGCAACAAGCCATCAGCCGCCTCAATCTCTCGGCACGCGCCTATCACCGCGTACTCAAAGTGGCGCGCACCATCGCCGATCTGGAAGGGGACAGGGACATCGCAACCAAACATATCGCAGAGGCAGTGCAGTATCGTAGGTTGAATTTCTAACCTAACCCAACCCCTCCCCAGCCCTCCCCCTTATCAGGGGGAGAACGAAGCGAGGGGGCATGAGGGGTTTTTGTTCCTCATCATGATAAAATCCGCGCTCATTTTTAAGGCATCACCCAATGAACCACACGCCCCATCTGCTTGAACAGCTTATCCAACAACGCATCCTGATCCTGGATGGCGCGATGGGCACCATGATCCAGCGTTACAAGCTGACCGAAGAGCACTATCGCGGCACGGTTTTGTATGGCGATTACTCCAAGGGTTATGCAGACAACAACGTCACGCGCAGAACTTTTGCAGACCATCCGATCGATGTCAAAGGCAACAATGATCTGCTGCTGCTGACCCAGCCGCACATTATCCGCGCCATCCACGCGGAATATCTGGCGGCGGGTGCGGACATCCTCGAGACTTGCACGTTCAATTCCACTGCGGCATCGCTGGACGATTACGACATGGTTGACCTGGCTTACGAGCTGAATTTTGCCGGAGCGCAATTAGCGCGCGGGGTGTGCGATGAATTCGAGGCAAAGATACCGAACAAACCGCGCTTCGTTGCGGGCGTGTTGGGGCCAACCACCAAGACCGCGTCGATTTCGCCGGACGTGAACGATCCGGGTTTTCGCAATATCAGTTTTGACGAGTTGGTAGCCGGTTACACCGAGGCGATACGCGGCCTGCTGGATGGCGGTGCGGATATCCTGATGGTGGAAACCATTTTCGACACGCTCAACGCCAAGGCCGCGTTGTTCGCCATCGAACAGTATTTCGAGCAGCACAAGGTGCGCGTGCCGGTGATGATCTCCGGCACCATCACCGATGCCTCCGGACGCACGCTGTCGGGCCAGACCACCGAGGCGTTCTGGAACTCCTTGTCGCACGCCAAGCCGCTGTCCATCGGGCTGAATTGCGCGCTGGGCGGCGATTTGATGCGGCCTTATGTGGAAGAATTGTCGCGGGTGGCCTCGTGCTACATGAGCGCGCACCCTAACGCCGGTTTGCCCAATCCGCTGTCGGAAACCGGTTATGACGAAACGCCCGAGTACACCGCCAAGGTGATCAAAGAATTTGCCACCAGCGGTTTTCTCAATATCGCCGGCGGCTGTTGCGGCACCACACCCGCGCATATCAAGGCAATCGCCGAGGCGCTCAAAGACGTGCCGCCGCGCCGCATCCCGGACATCGAACACAGGTTGCGCCTATCCGGGCTGGAGCCGTTCAACATCGGCGACGACACGCTGTTCGTCAACGTCGGCGAGCGCACCAACGTCACCGGCTCGAAAATGTTCTCCCGGTTAATTTTGAACGGCGACTACGCCGAGGCGGTCAGCGTCGCGCGCCAGCAGGTTGAGAACGGCGCGCAGATCATCGACATCAACATGGACGAGGCGATGCTGGATTCGCAAGCGGCGATGACCAAGTTCGTTAATCTGCTCGCCTCCGAGCCGGACATTTCGCGCGTGCCGCTGATGATCGACTCGTCCAAATGGGACGTGATCGAAGCCGGGCTGAAGTGCGTGCAAGGCAAGGCGGTGGTGAATTCCATCAGCCTGAAAGAAGGCGAAGCGCCATTCATCCAATATGCGCAATTGGTCAAACGTTATGGCGCGGCGGCGGTAGTGATGGCCTTCGACGAGCATGGCCAGGCGGATACCTTCAAGCGCAAGACAGAAATCTGTAAACGCAGCTACGACATTCTGGTGAACAAGGTCGGCTTTCCGGCGGAAGATATCATCTTCGATCCTAACATCTTCGCTATCGCGACCGGCATCGAGGAGCACAACAACTACGCGGTGGATTTCATCGAGGCCATTGCCTGGATAAAACAGCATTTGCCTTATGCCAAGATCAGCGGCGGGGTATCCAATGTGTCGTTCTCATTCCGCGGCAACGATGCGGTGCGCGAAGCGATCCACACCGTGTTCCTGTATCACGCAATCAAAGCTGGCATGACCATGGGCATCGTCAACGCCGGGCAGCTCGGCGTGTATGAACAAATTCCACCAGCGTTGCGCGACGCGGCGGAAGATGTGGTACTGAACCGCAACCCCGACGCGGGCGAGAAGCTGGTGTCCATGGCCGAGACGGTGAAGACCGGCGCCAAGGCGCAGGTCGAAGATCTGGAGTGGCGCAAAGGCACGGTGCAGGAGCGTCTTACTCACGCACTGGTGCGCGGCATCACCAGCTACATCGTCGAGGACACCGAGGAGGCGCGCCTGCAAGCGAAGTTCCCAGTCGAGGTGATCGAAGGCCCGCTGATGACCGGCATGAACGTGGTCGGCGACCTGTTTGGCGCGGGCAAGATGTTCCTGCCGCAGGTGGTCAAATCCGCGCGCGTGATGAAGCAGGCGGTCGCGCATCTGGTGCCGTATATCGAGGCGGAAAAACTGCGCTCCGGCGATACCTCGACCAAGGGCAAGATCGTCATCGCCACGGTCAAGGGCGATGTGCACGACATCGGCAAGAACATCGTCACCGTGGTGCTGCAGTGCAACAACTTCGAAGTCATCAACATGGGCGTGATGGTGCCGTGCCAGCAGATCCTCGACACCGCGCGCGAGCACAATGCCGACATCATCGGCCTTTCCGGCCTGATCACGCCGTCGCTGGAAGAAATGGCGCACGTGGCGAAAGAGATGGAGCGGCAGGGCTTCACTATCCCGCTGCTTATCGGCGGCGCCACCACCTCGCGCATCCACACCGCGGTCAAAATCGAGCGCAACTATCCCAGCGGCAGCACCGTGTATGTCACTGATGCGTCGCGCGCGGTGGGGGTGTGCAGCAACCTGCTGAGCGCGAC
>JAYVKW010000215.1:0-3445 GCA_043768015.1 Gallionella sp. | reverse complement strand
GTTTAAGAATTATAAGTGATTTTTCTCGGTGTGGCTCATCATCCGAACCTATACCAAACCTAATTCCTGAATTCCCTCCGCTTGTTTGCATAACGCCATCCGAATCAACGCAATAGTAAAAATTCTACCGAACTGAACCCGAACGCCAGCGTGAGGGCCATGCAGGGCAACGAAACTCCCGGCTGTGGCCAATAGTGGCCCGAGGTTGAAAGCGCAGGGCGGCGGATGGGGGCAGTGATCCTGGCCCTCAGAAAACGGGGCCAGACGGGCAGTTACGGGACGGTGGCGGGGTGCTGCCGCTTGTTACGTCCCGACTTGATTCAGGCTTGTTGGCCCAACCTATTTGAGGCGTGACAGCGGGGTTTGTCCCGCGTGGAAATCGGCGTAACTCGCTTCTCATATAAAGCGCGACACGAAGGCACTAAACCAAAAAAATCACCCAGTGGATTTCGCTGGATGATTCAGAAGGCGCAACGTGTTGCAGCAAATTAAACCCTATGACTTTCCCACGGGTGATCAGGGTCAACAGTCGTATGATTTTCTTCCCTGTGGCGCCTGACTTGGCAGAAGTAGCGACTTTCTGCCGCCATGCTTAACTCAGCGAGGAAATCGCAGAGCACCACCGCGCTCTCGTCGGAAATGCGGCCAGGAAACATGCGCCGCAGCTCATCGGTCATCTCATTGTTTTTCATCGTAATTCCTCAATGGCTTGCTGCAATAAATCGTCGGGCAGATGGTTGAGACCTTTGGGAACGGCCATCTGCATGGCGGTTCGCAGAATACGCCCGGCCTGACGAGGCAGTCCTTTCGATGCCTGGCGCAATAACTCCAAACCGGAATCGGCGAGCAGCGTGTGGCTGCAACCGGCGGTTTTCAGGGAGTGGGTGATCATCTGCGCAAAGCGCTCGCGTTCCTGTACCGGCTTGAGTTGAACGCGCACCTGAATGCGGCTTGCCAGTGCCGCGTAAGGGGCTCGATCCAGCAGACTGGCCAAACTGGGGTGCCCCACCAGCCAGACGGTGATCAGGTCACGCGAATCAAAGGCGAAGTTGAGGAAGGACGGGAAGTCACGGAAGAACTCCGGCGGCAGGTTCTGTGCCTCGTCGATGATCCATAAGGGCAACAACTGCTTGTTGTCGACCAGATCCAGAATGCGCGCCTTGAGTTCGCGCCACAGTTGCGCGCGTCGATAGGCCGGATCAAGACCTAACGCCAGTGCCAGACTGCGATAGATGTCGATTCGACCAAACTCGGTCTCCGGCAGATAGATCGCCTGATAGCGATGCGGGTTCAATGCCATCGTCAGACGACGCAACGCGGCAGTCTTGCCGACACCGGGTTCGCCGGTCAGCAGGCCAATGCCGGGGCTGTCCAGCAGCCATTGAAACCGGTCAGCCAGAGGCGACAGGCTGCCGTCATCCCATAGCTCGGTATGTTCCTTGGAGAGCGGCGAGTAGCGCAGGCCGAAATGTTGACGATACATATCAAGCCTCCCTTTGGTTGGTGTATTGATTGCAGGCGATTTCGACCAGATTCGGACCCGTGCGCTGACACGCTGCCATTTCCGCATCGACCGGCTTCGGTTTGCGGCGTTCTCGTTGCAGATTGCTCAGCGTATCCAGCAAGGTCGCCATACCGAGCGAGTCGCCTCCCTTATTCTCTACGCCGACCACGGTTTCGGTATGCGGGTCGACCACCAGTTGCACGGTTTGACCTGCGAGTTCGTAAGGGACTTCGAAGCGTTTGCCTTGATAAGAGACTGTGCCGTCTTTACGCACGAAACGGGTAACCCGGTGCTGGAAGATGGCATCGATCTTCGCTGCACGCAGCCCCAGGGTTCGCACCTTCAACAGGTCTTGCTGATAGCGTGCCAACGGGGTCAAGCCGCCCAGTCCGCTATGCGCTGTCTGATGATAAAGGCGCTCAATCCAGGCCCACAACCGCGCGTTCAAATCGGCCAGATCAAGAACATGCGCGGTGTCGAGTTCAGTCAGGAATTGGTCGCGAAAGGTGCGATGCCAGCGCTCCAATTTGCCCTTGCCTTCTGGGGCGTAGGGACGACAATAAATCAGATGAATGCCCAGACGGGCACAAATGCCTTGCAGTGTGGCCGAACGGTAAGCTGCACCGTTGTCGACTACCAGCTTCTTCGGCAGGCCGCGTTTAAGCACCGCCTGCTTGAGCACGCCTTCGATATCCAGTGCGGTTTCACCCAGGCAGAATGCGCTGTGGGCAATCAGGCGGGACGCATCATCCATCAGGGAGACCAGATAGGCTTTGCGCATCCCGCCAGACGTGGGCACCGCTGGTCCATGCAATACATCGCCGTACCAGATGGATCCGGCAAACTCGGCGGTAAAGCTGCGTTTCTCCTCAAGCAAACTGGCCGAACCCGTCATGCGTGAGATCCCATGCGCTTGTAACAGGCGATGAATCGACGAGCGCGACAAGACCTCGCGGGCCACACCGGTGCTCTCCAGCAACAATTGGATCTGCCGGATCGAGCGCCGTGGGTTGTCCCGCTTGGCGTTAAGAATGGACTCCTGAATTTCGGGAGCGAGTTTGGATAGTCCGCGGTCGGTACGGGTTTGTGGCATCAGTCCGTCAATGCCGGCGCGCTTCCAGGCGTAGTACCAGGCTTCGATGGTCTTCTCGCCCAAGTGTGTGCGGCGAGAATCCGGGATCGCATACTCACGTTGTGCCAATTCACGGATGAGCTGCTGCAGCTCCCCGCGCTGCAAACGTTCTCGGCTGACCAGTTGCCCCAGAACGGACAGGCGAAACAATGCCTTCGGATCGATCTTGTTCATGCTCACTCCTTGTGGTTATCAGAGCGTGCATCAGACCAGAAATCCAAATCGGGCAACACGGGGCAAAGTGTGTGGGGTCGTCCGGCAGGCGCAAAAGACCTGTCTCAAATTCGTTTAGATTCGGTGCATCATGGGACGTCTACGCCATCGTGATCGAGCCATGCCATGATGCCACTCAACGGCATAACGCTCAGGCAGGTTCGCCAAAACGACTGCCAATCGGCAGATCGACCCAACTCGGGATAGCGACTTCGCAGGAAGAACTCAAAAGTCGGCGTGCTGGATGCCAGCCAATGCCACCACCGGCGGACGGTGCGCCGACACAGACCATGCACCGCACTGCATCCATGCAATGAATAGATCGTCAGTAATGATTGCAGAACCTGCTGCTGCAACAACCAGCTATACCAGCGGCGTGGTGCAAGGCACGATGGCAGACGTGAACAACTGCGCTGACAGGAGGAGCAGAGATAACGAGGAATACGAATCGGATTCAGGCACTCATCCATCGGTTCCGGGCGACGATCAGCCTTGCGGGAATAACAACCATGATTCCAGAGACAGCCATGCCCGCAACTTGGACAGCGCCGGGGTCGATAGACTTCCGGCGTGCTGTGCAGCGTAGCAATATGTTG
>JAYVKW010000214.1:0-3745 GCA_043768015.1 Gallionella sp. | reverse complement strand
CTCGTCGACGATCCCACCAACTTGCTGGCGGAAAAGGGTCTTACGTTCGAAGTCGAACAGCAGCTCGGTGACGGCATCGTTCGCACCATCGCCATGGGTTCGTCCGACGGTCTGCGGCGCGGCATGAAAGTGTTCGGTACCGGCGCCCCGATATCGGTGCCGGTCGGCGCTGGCACCCTCGGTCGCATCATGGATGTGCTCGGCCGCCCCATCGATGACGCCGGGCCCATTGTCACCGACGAACGCCGCGCGATCCATCAACTCGCCCCGAAGTTCGATGAACTGTCGCCGTCGGTTGAACTGCTCGAGACCGGCATCAAGGTTATCGATCTGGTCGCCCCGTTCGCGAAGGGCGGCAAGGTCGGCCTGTTCGGCGGTGCCGGCGTCGGCAAGACGGTCAACATGCTGGAACTCATCAACAATATCGCCAAGCAGCATTCGGGCTTGTCGGTGTTCGCCGGTGTGGGCGAACGCACCCGTGAAGGTAACGATTTTTACCACGAAATGTCGGAAGCAGGCGTCATCAAACTGGATAACCTGTCCGAATCCAAAGTGGCGATGGTGTTCGGCCAGATGAATGAACCGCCCGGCAACCGTTTGCGCGTGGCGTTGAGCGGCCTGACCATGGCTGAAAAATTCCGCGATGAAGGCCGCGACATTTTGT
Source organism: Gallionella sp. (assembly GCA_043768015.1). Lineage (GTDB taxonomy): Bacteria > Pseudomonadota > Gammaproteobacteria > Burkholderiales > Gallionellaceae > Gallionella. Next base: position 3,081 of record JAYVKW010000214.1, on the reverse strand, counting down.
TCTTCGTCGACAACATCTACCGCTATACCCTGGCCGGTACCGAAGTATCCGCGCTGTTGGGCCGCATGCCTTCCGCTGTGGGTTATCAACCGACACTGGCTGAAGAAATGGGCCGTCTGCAAGAGCGCATCACTTCCACCAAAGTGGGTTCGATCACTTCCGTACAAGCGGTTTACGTGCCGGCGGATGACTTGACCGACCCGGCACCTGCGACCACCTTCTTGCATCTGGATTCCACCGTGGTGTTGTCGCGTGACATCGCTTCCCTGGGGATCTATCCGGCTGTGGATCCATTGGATTCGACTTCACGTCAGCTTGATCCGCTGGTGGTGGGCGAAGAGCATTACAACGTGGCACGCAAAGTCCAGGCGACGCTGCAACGCTACAAGGAATTGCGTGACATCATCGCGATTCTGGGCATGGACGAATTGGCGCCGGAAGACAAATTGGCAGTGGCGCGCGCGCGCAAGATTCAACGTTTCCTGTCGCAACCGTTCCACGTGGCAGAAGTGTTTACCGGCAGCCCGGGCAAGTATGTCACGCTGAAAGAAACCATCAAGGGCTTCAAGGGCATCGTTGACGGCGAATATGATCACCTGCCGGAACAAGCGTTCTACATGGTGGGCGGCATCGAAGAAGCGGTTGAAAAAGCCAAGACGCTGCAATAATAACGGGAGCAATTATGGTAATGACCGTACATGTCGACGTAGTTAGCGCGGAAGCGTCGATCTTCTCAGGACTGGCAGAAATGGTAGTGGTTCCCGGGGAGATGGGCGAGCTGGGTATTTATCCGCGTCACACTGCATTGATGACACGCATCAAACCCGGTTCGGTCAGAATCAAGCGGCCTGATCAGGCGCAAGAAGAGCTCATTTATGTGTCAGGCGGCATGCTGGAGATACAGCCCGGTGTCGTAACCATCTTGGCCGATACCGCGATACGAGCTGGCGACCTGGATGAGGCACGTGCTTTGCAAGCCAAGCAGGATGCCGAGGAAGCGATGAAGAATCGCGGTTCCGATATCGACTATGCTCTCGCAAAAGCCGAATTGGCCGAAGAGGTCGCAAAAATAGCAACGATCGAAGAACTGCGCAAGCGCAGCAGGCACTAAGCTCAAATGCAATGAACAATAAAAGCAGCTTCGGCTGCTTTTTTACTTAAAACGACTACTCATTAATTCACGAACGCTGATTCTCAACCTTCGCTATCCACACTAGGATGCGGTTGTTGGAGGGCATGGCGATATCGCGCAGCAAATCCAAGCCATGGGATGCGGCAAGCCGGTTCACCGCTGCAAAATCTCGTACGCCGCTACTCGGGTCACGCGCCTTGAGCCAAGCATCAAAGCGGGCATTGCTTTCAGAGGAAAAATTTCCGCTGTAATTGTATGGCCCATAGAGGCACACGTATCCGCTTGGTTCGATGACGCGAGCGATATGAACAAACATGCGCTCGACTTCCGGCCACGAAATGATATGCACGGTATTAGCGTTGAAGATCGCATCCACCGGTGCAATTGGCCAGTGCGCGTCATTTACGTCGAGGGCTAGCGGTGCTAACACGTTAGGTAATTGTGCTTCGTCCAGCCAAGCTTGAATGCCGGTAAGATTTTGTGACACTTCGCTGGTTTGCCAAGTCAAATGGGGCAATTCGCGACCAAAGTACACGGCGTGTTGACCAGTACCGCTGGCAATCTCCAACACCCGCTTGCGTTCCGAGAAAATCTCTTTCAGTACGGCAAGTATCGGCGTCTTATTTATTTCACAGGATTCGGCATAGGGTTTCATGAAAATATACTCGTATTTTGTGGGCGCATTCTAGCAAGCAGATAGAATATGCAAATACCGATTAGAACACCATGACTGCGCCTACCATAAAAATTATCGAAAACCTTGCGGATATTCCCGTCGCGCAATGGGACGCGTTAGTAGGGAAGGATCCTTTTCTTTCCTATGCTTACTTAAATGCGCTGCAACAAAGCGGTTGCGCCACGGCGCAATTCGGCTGGCAAGCGCAATTTCTTACCTTGTGGCAGGACGGACGATTGCTGGCTGCGATGCCGCTTTATCTGAAGATGAACTCGTATGGCGAGCACGTGTTTGATTTTGCATGGGCCGAGGCTTATCAGCGGCACGGGCTGCGCTATTACCCCAAGCTGGTGTGCACCGTGCCTTTCACCCCGGTCACCGGTAAGCGCCTACTGACGGAATCGTCCGAGGTGCGCGCGTTGCTGCTCGGTTCTGCACTGCAATTCGCAAAAGAATCGGGTGTGTCTTCACTGCATTGTCTGTTTCTTGATGAGGCCGGTACGCGGGAGGCACAGGTGCAGGGCATGATGCTGCGCCAGGACGTGCAGTTCCATTGGCAGAATCCCGGCTATCGCGATTTCGACGCTTTTCTTGCCGAACTGAGCCGCGATAAGCGCAAGCGCATCAAACAAGAACGGCGCAAGGTTCAAGAGGCGGGCATTCAATTGCAATGTGTCACCGGGGAAAACGCCACGCCAGAGCAGTGGGCTTTCTTTGCCGCGTGTTATGCGCATACCAGGCAGCAGCACAATTCGCCGCCCGCGCTGAATGCGGATTTTTTCCAGCGCATCGGCGCTACGATGCCGCAGCACATCTTGCTGGTTATCGCATCACGCGAAGGCCGGCCCATCGCGAGCGCGCTGAATTTATTTACCGAAGAGGTGTTGTATGGGCGCTCATGGGGCGCATTCGAATATCACCCCGGCCTGCATTTCGAGGCTTGCTACTACCAGGCGATCGAATTTTGCATTGCGCGCAAAATAAAAACTTTTGAAGGCGGTGCCCAGGGCGAGCACAAATTGGCACGAGGGTTTCTGCCAGTGACCACCCAATCTGCGCACTGGCTGGCACACCCCGAATTTTCACAGGCAGTGGAAGATTATTTACAACGCGAAACCAGTGCCGTATCAGGGTATGTGGCCGAGCTCAATCAAAGAAGCCCTTTCAAACACCAGAGCTGATTTCAAGGTGCAGGCAAAAACATTTTCATTTATGCAACCGTGGCTCGAAATATAGGCGTTTCATTTGCCGCGCACTTATTTGGCAAACAGCA
>JAYVKW010000213.1:0-8441 GCA_043768015.1 Gallionella sp. | reverse complement strand
GTCCAGCGACGGCTGCCAGGCGCGCAGAAATTGCTGCAAACCCTTGCGGGTCGTGCTTTGTATCAGCAATTGTGCGCGGACATGATTGGCGCGGCGCGGCATGGCGGCAGGCACCACGCCGAAAATTTCCACCTGGCCCTGGCCCATTGGACCCTGTCCCATTGAGTGGCTCAGCGCAACAGCAGCCGTGCGCGCGTCATTCAGATAACGGTATACCTCGTTTTCCTGCTTGCCCTCGGCACGCAGCATGGCCTGATACACGAACGGCGGGAAACCCGCCATCTGCCGCTCGGCAAGCTGCGATGCGGCCCAGCCTTCGAAGTCATGTGTCTGCAGAGCGCGAAACAAGGGATGATCGGGGAAAGCGGTCTGGATCAGCACCTCTCCGGGCTTGTCGGCGCGCCCGGCGCGTCCCGCCACTTGCACCAGTTGCGCGAACAGTTTTTCCGCCGCGCGGAAATCGCTGCTGTACAGCGCGCTGTCGGGATTGAGCACGCCGACCAGCGTCAGCGCGGGAAAGTCGTGCCCCTTGGCGAGCATCTGCGTGCCGACCAGTATGTCCACTTCATTCGCGTGTATCTGCTCGCGCATGGTCTGCCAGGCGCGCTTGTTGCGCGTGCTGTCGCGGTCCACGCGCAGGATGCGCGCTTCCGGGAAGCGTTCCTGCAACACGCTTTCGACGCGCTGCGTGCCGCTGCCGACCGGATGCAGATCGGCATTGCCGCAACTCGGGCAGACGTGAGGCACGCGTATCTGGTAACCGCAGTGATGGCAGCGCAGGCGTTGATCTTTCAAATGCAACACCATCTTGCCCGCGCAATGTTTGCACCCGGAGAGCCAGCCGCAGCCGGTACACATCAGCACTGGCGCGTAACCGCGCCGGTTGATGAACAACAGGCTCTGCTCGCGGCGCGCGATGCGCTGCCCGATCTCGCGCAACAGGTTTTCGCTGATGCCGTGGTGCATCACGGTCTGGTTAATGTTGATGCAGCGCACCGCGGGCAGGCGCGCTTCGGCCAGCGCGCGCCCGGTCAGCTTGAGCATCCGGTAACGTCCACTCTGCGCATTGTGATAGCTTTCCAGAGAAGGCGTAGCCGAACCCAGCACAATCGGCACGCCTTGCTGGTTGGCGCGGAAGATCGCCACGTCGCGCGCAGAATAGCGCAGGCCGTCCTGCTGCTTGAACGAGCTGTCGTGTTCCTCGTCGACGATGATCAAAGCAAGCTTGGGCAACTCGGCGAACACCGACAGCCGCGTGCCGAGCACGATCTGCGCCGTACCCAGTTGCGCCTGATGCCAATTGTGCAGACGCTCGCCCTCACTCAGGCCGCTGTGCAAACTGATCAAGCTCACATCGGAGAAGCGGCTGCGGAAATAATTTTCCAGTTGCGGCGTGAGATTGATCTCCGGCACCAGCAACAACACCTGACCGCCGCCCCTTCGACCAGGCTCAGGACAGGGCTGCAAGACGTGATGCATCAGATGCACATACACCTCGGTCTTGCCGCTGCCGGTGATGCCGTGCAGCAGGAAACAGGCATAGCCGCCGGACTGCGTGACAGCATCCACCGCGAGTTGTTGTTCGCCGGTGAGCGTGTGCGCGTTATCAAATGCATGGGTGACGAATCCAGCTGCTAGTGGTTTCATCAGGGAGGGGGTAGAAACCCCAGCTACACACTGCTCAACCCATCCCTCCTGCACCAACACTTTCAACTGCGTTCCCACCGTCGCCGACAACGCCTTGAGCTGCGCGAGATTGCACGGCTGCTCCGCCAGCTTCGCCAGGATGCGCCGCTGCACCACCTTGCGTTTGGGAAAATATTCCAGATCGAGCGCCGCTCCGCTGGCGCTCAGGCGATAGCTCAATACAGGTTTGCTGATGACCGGCTTGCCGGAACGCAGCCGCGCAGGCAATGCGGACAATACCGTTTGCCCGATCGGATAGCGGTAATAGTCGCTGCAAAAGCGCAGCAGGCCGAGCAACTGCGCCGACAGCGGCGCGCTGTCATGCAACACCTGTGACACCGGTTTGATGCGCTCCGCCGGCACATCCGTCGTGGCAACGCACTCCATCACCACCCCGACCATCTGCCGCCGCCCGAACGGCACGATCACGCGCTGGCCTGTTGCAACCGCAATACCCTCAGCCACCGTGTAATCGAACAGGGTGGGCAGCGGAACATCGAGGGCGACGCGGATATACACGATAATCGGACTAGCGCTGACACAAGCTATTCAGCATGGCCTGAGCATTCTCGTAATCCCCAAGATGAACCCGCATCAAACTCTTCCACAATTTGCCGTGGTTGGGTACGGAAAAATGCAGCAACTCATGCACAATCACGTAATCGCCCAACTCCCTTTCCATCAGCAACAACTCCGCATTGAAGTTCAGATTGCCCGCTGTCGAACACGAAGCCCATTTGTTGCGCATCGGACGAACCGCCAGCGATCGTACCTCCACGCCCAGTTTTTCCGCCCATTGCTGCACATGAGTCTTGAACTCCGCCTTGCCTTGCCAAATATCCTTGCGTCGCGTGTCCATCTATTGCTTCCCAGCGTTAAGTGAAACTCGCGTAGCGATTCGTTCGCCTCCTCGCCCGCTTGCGGGAGAGGATTGAGGAGAGGGAACGTGCATGGCAAGTTTCATTTTCAGCGGTCGGCTACTTGCCATGCACTTTGGTTAGTACGGACAACACAGCCTCTACCAAGACAGCAACTTTTTCCTCGGACTCTTCCTCGGCGAAAATGGCAAAGGTCATGCGGGTGCGCAATTCGCGCTGCTCTCTTTCGCTGCTGCGCCAATTCGGGAACGCGGCGAACGCTTCGCGCACTTTCTGGCTCACCGCTTCGGCATTTGGGATTTTTTCCTCTTCCAGCTTGCACAGCACAAAATAGGTCAGCCCATCCAGGCCTCTTGCCGCCTGTTCCTGTTTGCGCTGCTCATTGCGTCCGATCTCCGCCAGTAACTCGTTCAGCGCCTCCTCGGTGGATGTCTGTCTATCTTCAAATCCTTCCAGCACTGCCTTGGCACGCTCTGCCATCGCCACCAAAAATGGATCGTCGCTGTTTTCTTCGGCGGCTTTCTCAATCGCCTTGACCAGATTGATTACCTTTGTGGCCTTGCCTTCTTTGCGCCGCTTGATCGCCTCGATGCTATCTGGATCAATCGCAATGTAGTCTCCTTTCGCCGGATCGTGCATCTCCGAGCCTATATGTTTCTGCACCAGTTCATTGGTTTTCTTCAGGAACGCGCGATCCACATATACCCGTTTGGCATAGGCATTGCGCACCACGTCGTAAATCGCTGACAGTGCGGCGTAGTCGCGGATGAATGGAGATAAAAACGCATCCGGCGAAACGATCTCGTAGAGCATCTCGATTTCCTTGTACTCGCGGAAGAACGTCTTGCGCCGTTCCTTGTCGCGGAAGTGCTCGATCAGGTTATCGACATCCTTGTCGTTGAAGTTTTGCGTAACCAAAGCCAGATAAGGCGGCGCGATGTTCTCCATCTTGGACTTGAACAACTGTTTGAGCAGCGCCAGGTCTTTCACGATGGCGTTGATCTCGTCGCTGTCGAATGCCAGCGCCTTCTCCAGCTTGTCGAAGATACCGACAAAATCCAGCACCAGACCGTGCGGCTTCACCATTTCCTCGCGTTCGTTCTCATATGGACGGTTCACCCGCGCAATGGCTTGCAGCAAGGTGTGGTCGCGCATAGGTTTATCGAGATACATTGCATAAAGAATCGGCGCATCGTAGCCAGTGAGCAGCTTCTCGGTAACGATCAATATCTTGGGATACTCGCCGAACTTCGCAAAATTTTTGCGTATCTGCTTCTCTTTCTTCTCTTCCAGATGCCAGCGCTTCATGTGCATCGGGTCGTTGTTGCTGCCGGTATAAACCACCTCGGAATATTCCGGCGGCAGAATGGCATCGAGCGCCTCCTTGTAAAATGCGCACGCTTCGCGATCTACGCCAACCAGAAATGCCTTGTAGCCCAGCGGCTCGACATTTTCCCGATAGTGGTCTGCCACATACCGCGCGACTTGCTTGATGCGCTCGCGTCCCTTCAGGAAATTCTTCAGGTTCACCGCGCGCTCAAGAATCTTGTTCAGCTCCTCGATGTCGCTGATTCCCTCGGCCTCCGCCAACGACAAAAACTCCTTGTCCAGAATTTCGTGCGGAACCAGCATCTCGTTTGGCGCGATGTTGTAGTAGAGCGGCAGCGTCGTGCCGTCTTCGATGCTCTCGGCGATGGAATACTTGTGCAGGTAGCCCTGGTCGTCCTCGCAGCCGAAGGTCTTGAACGTGCCGCGCCCGTAAGCTGTCTTGTCTACCGGCGTTCCGGTGAAGCCAATGTACGTGGCATTCGGCAAACCCGCCATCAGGAAATTGCCGAGGTCGCCGCCGGTAGTGCGGTGCGCCTCGTCTATCAACACAAAAATGTTCTTGCGCGTGTTCAAATTGGCGGGCATGTCGCGGAACTTGTGGATCATCGTCACGATGATGCCGCGATAGTCTTCCTTGAGCAGCCGGTTCAATTCGGCGATACGGTCGGCGTGTGCCACATTGCCCAAGCCCAGCGCCGCCAGATTTTTCAGCATCTGATCTTCCAGCTCGTTGCGGTCTATCATCAGCAACACAGTCGGCTTGTCCGCCTGCGGCGCTTTGAACAGCAACTCCGCCGCCTTGATCATGGTGTAGGTCTTGCCGCTGCCCTGCGTGTGCCACACTAGGCCGCGTGTGCGTTTCGTGTCGAGCGCACGCGCCACCACCTTGTCCACCGCCGCCGTCTGATGCTGATGCAAGATAAACTTTTGCAGTTCCTCCTCTTTCTCCGCGAACAGGATGAAATCCTTCAGGAAGCGCAACATATAGCGAATATCGCAAAAGCTCTTCACCTTCGCCTCGAGGTTACCGGCCTCTTCGCCCTTCCAGTTGAAGATATTGCGCCGCACCGTATTCCATGTCACCCCGTAAGCGAAGCCGATGGCCTCGGTCGCGGTGAACAACATCTGCGGCACCATCACCTGCGGCGTCTCCTCGTGATAGCGGCGAATCTGATCCACCCCCAGCGCAATCGCCTCATCCTTGCTCGCGTTCTTGCACTCGATCACCAGCACCGGAATGCCGTTGACGAGGAACACCACATCCTCGCGCGTGCCGTAGTGGCCGTTGTGGAAGTAAAACTCTTCCGTCACCTCGTACACATTGCGCCGCTGTGCAGGCGGCAGGGAGAGGTCGGCGTAATCGATCAACTGCAAATCCAGCTCGCGGCTTTCTTCGGTGCAAAAGAATTTGTGCTGATTGCGCAGCGCCGCAAGAAAATCCCGGTTGCCGCGTATATCTGCATGGAAGCGCTCAAAATCGCCAATCAGCGCCCCCTCCGCTTCACGGTACTGCGGATTGAATTCGCGCACCTTGGCGAACAACAGATCGGCGAAATACAACGACGCGCCCCGTCCCCGCTCAACAGACTCCCTCGCCCCGCTTGCGGGGAGATAACCAGCGACTTGGCTGCTGTCTTTTGGCAGCCTAGTCGAATGGCTAGTAGTTCCATCAGGGCTGGTGAGAGGGGAAAACCCGCGCCGCCGTTCCGCCTCAACACGTGGCACATACGTCCAGCCGATCTTCTGCGCATATTTCAGGATACGGGCTTGCACGGTTTTATGTTCGGAGGGGATTGGCATTAAGGAGGGCAACTCAAACCTTGAGCTTAAAGGTCGCTTCGCGTGCAATCAGCAACGCAATCTCTTTTTGCGATTTTTTATCAGGCGGCCAATCAACAACATTTGCGTGATTTGCATTTCCAGCAACGGGTGCTGAAAGTACCCGCAGCTGTTGGCGTACAAATACATTTGCAGTTGCATCTGCGCGGCCATGCAACGCCGCACCAACCTGTGTTGCTACGGTTTCTCCAGCCGCCCACAAATCAGATTCGCTCAGCCCCAAATGCCGCGTGACTGATAGTTCAACATGCTTGAATGGAATAAATGGGTCTGGCTTGACAGTGCCGTCAGCGCGCACATGATCTTTGCGGAGAATGTATCGTGCCAACCACTCGTCGTCAGCAACGGACAAATTCCCCATCGGAATTATTACGCGGCAAAGAGGCGGCGAACTATCCGCAAAATTTCTTCCGGCATCTCGCCCAGAAAGGGCAGCGTACCGCTGATGCGGGTTGGTAAACCAAGCAGGGCGGCATAATGCACATCACCCTCAGGGCTAATGCTGACAGAAAGCACCCGGTTCGGATTTTGATACCACTCCAGCGTCATATGTCCGTCAGCTTCAGCACCTACCGACGGAAGTGGCATTCCAAGTGGCAATGCATCAATGAATCTCTGCACCTGCAGAAAAGTTTTTGCGCTTACCGGCTCGGCGCCATACCCGTCCCAGCCTGGCTTCGAGCACTCCCCGGCAACACGAAAGACATCCTGGCGCAACCGGTCCATCCCCGCCCCCAATGTCTGCGAACGTTCGGCTTCCATCCGGCCGCGACGCAGTTGTTCCGCGATAAACCGGGCGGAGTCACTCGTGCCGCTCGTTGCCACCGACCAGAATGAAACTGGCACATAATCTGCGATTGCAAGCATCATTTGAACATCTCCAAAGTTCGTGTTGTGATACTGCCAAAGAATACCTTGTTTTTCAGCCACCGCATTTTTGTCAGGTGTGGCTCAATCGAATTCAAATTAACAATCGGCCCGGTAGTGAAAACATCAATATCCAGAATTACCCCCCAAGCAGTGCCAGCCCCTTGTGGCGGCTGCACCGTTTGAACCACATTGATGCCATAGGGCTGCCCCGGGACCGACAGCGTATTGTGATGCAAAAAACCCTCAATGGGAATTCCCATCCCGCGTGGAGGCTTGGGCGGATTTTCCAGAAAATCCTCCAGCTTTGCTTCGATTGGCGAAAACTCGATCCGGTTGATGAAACGCAAGCCGAGCCGATGAATGTCAGATGGGCGCGCCACCTCGCTATATAGCCCCAACAATCGCATTCCCTCTTGGTAGAACTGCTCCCAGCTTTGATAGGGCTTCAAGCGGCTGAATGAAAAACCATCGCGGTTGAACTGTGCGATATGCAGCTTATCCGCCGATTCGCAACGTAAACCGCGCCATCCCATATCCTGAACGGCCTGCTCAGGCTGTGCATTCGCAGCAAGCTTAAACTCAAGGTGTGCTTCACGATGCGATTGAACAACAGGGTACTCGGGAAGGCGCTGCTTGAACTGGTCCGATATGGCGGATTCATCCCATGCTGTTTCGGCACGCGCAGTTACCCCGATCACCGCCTCGACAATGGGTGCGCGGGAAAGCAAGGGGAAGGACTCAGACAGATCAATCTTGAACACGCGGCATCTCCTTGGGGGCAATTATCGGCTACCTGGCGAGCATTAGGCAAGCCATGCTCATTCCTGGATTTTTTCTACGCGACTTGAGCATGTTCAAGCTCCGGCAAGTCGAGGTCATGCACGCGTATCTGCGCCGTCATCAACTGGTGCAGCAGGGTGCGGAAAAGGTCGGTGAGCATATCTTTCCGACGCATGTGCACTTCGCTCTTTACATCCAGAGCCGTGAAGCACTGCGCAATTTCCATCTCTTCGGCCTTCGTTGCCGGCACAACAATGTTTATGGCTTCAAAAGCTCCTTTGCTGAGAATCGGCACTGGCCCAAAGGTCGCAAATCCGCGCCAGTATTTCGCGAAGTAGCTCATGAGATAGTAAACAAAAGCTGGCTCGTGCTTTTCATTGCAAATGATCGAGTTGATTTGCTGGTTGGTTGCGGAATCAGATTTCAAAGTCATGCCAACCTTGCCGATGCTTGAGCCTATGCAAACACACATCACTGCGTCCTTGGGCAGGCCGCGAATAACTTCCAAACCGCGCCTTGAAATCTTTTTTTCTGAGCTATAAATTTGTCGTACTTTCCCCAAATCTGCGGGAGCGATGAAATCTACTTCTGGCGGCGAGTAATATTCTGGCACCTTGGTTTTGGGTGTAGTTCCAGTGACGACCTTGCCGAGCGAGCCAATTTTCGCAATCTCCCAACTCTCCGGCACCAGACCGATTTCGGTTTGTTTCTGGGGTTCGCCGCGCAAGCCTTGGGTGAAGAGTTGGTGGAGCAGCGTCTTCTTCAGTTCGGCGGTGAGCGCAAGCAAGCGCTGCTGCTGCTCGATCGCCCGCTGCACCACGCCCAACACCGCCGCAATCTTGCGCTGCTCATCCTTCTCCGGACGAGGGACTATTTTCTCTTTCAGAATGGTGAAGTGGCGGTTGTATCCACGATTGGGGATGTCGAGACTCAAGTATTGCGTAATAAAAAAACTTTGCGTCGAAAAGACCTTCCTTAGGTTTCAGGACTTTGGTGCCATCCGCACCGAGAATGAACGGGAAGTCCACATACTTCACGCAGCGCGTGTGATCCCCAAAA
>JAYVKW010000212.1:0-6504 GCA_043768015.1 Gallionella sp. | reverse complement strand
TTCGCCAGAATGCGCCGCTGCACCACTTTGCGTTTGGGGAATGAATCGAGGTCGAATGCCGCACCGCTGGCGCTCAAACGATAACTCATGACCGGCTTGCTGATGATGGGCTTGTCGGAACGCAAGCGCGTAGGCAATGCCGACAGCGCCGTCTGCCCGATCGGATAACGGTAATAGTCGCTGCAAAAACGCAGCAGGTCGAGTAACCCCGCCGACAGTGGCGCGCTGTCATGCAGCACCTGCGTCACCGGCTTGATGCGCTCCGGCGACACATCCGTCGTGGCGACGCACTCCATCACCACCCCGACCATCTGCCGGCGCCCGAACGGCACGATCACGCGCTGACCTATTTCAACCGCAATACCCTCCGCCACCGTGTAATCGAACAGGGTGGGCAGTGGGACATCCAGGGCGACACGGATATACACGATAATCGGACTAGCGCTGAGACAAGCTATTCAGCACGGCCTGAGCCTTCTCGTAATCCCCAAGATGAACCCGCATCAAGCTCTTCCAAAGTTTGCCGTGATTGGGAACGGAAAAATGCAGCAACTCATGCACGATCACGTAATCGCCCAACTCTCTTTCCAGCAGCAACAACTCCGCATTGAAATTCAGGCTGCCTGCGGTCGAACACGACGCCCACTTGTTGCGCATCGGACGAACTGCCAGCGAGCGCACCTCCACGCCCAGCATTGCCGCCCATTGCAGCACCCGCGCCTTGAACTCCGCCTTGCCTTGCCAAATATCCTTGCGTCGCGTGTCCATCTATTGCTTCCCTGTTTTGGTTAGTACGGACAACACAGCTTCTACCAAGACAGCAACTTTCTCCTCGGACTCTTCCTCGGCAAGAATGGCAAATGTCATCCAGGTGCGCAACTCGCGCTGCTCTCTTTCGCTGCTGCGCCAGTTCGGAAACGCGGCGAACGCCTCGCGCACCTTCCGGCTCACCGCTTCGGCATTGGGGATCTTTTCCTCTTCCAGCTTGCACAGCACAAAATAGGTCAGCCCATCCAGACCCTTCGCCGCCTGCTCCTGTTTGCGCTGCTCGTCGTGCGCAATCTCCGCCAACAATTCGTTCAGCGCCTCTTCGGTGGATTCCTGTCTGTCCTCGAACCCTTCCTGCACTGCCCTGGCGCGCGCCGCCATTGCCACCAGAAAGGGATCGTCGCTGTTTTCCTCGGCGGCTTTCTCAATCGCCTTCACCAGATTGATTACCTTTGTGGCCTTGCCTTCTTTGCGCCGCTTGATCGCCTCGATGCTGTCGGGATCAATCGCAACGTAGTCTCCTGACGGCGGCGCCCGCATCTCCGAACCTATATGCTTTTGCACCAGCTCGTTGGTCTTCTTCAGGAAGGCGCGATCCACATACACCCGCTTTGCATAGGCATTGCGCACCACATCGTAAATCGCAGACAACGCGGCGTAATCACGTATGAACGGAGACAAGAACGCATCCGGCGAAACGATCTCGTAGAGCATCTCGATTTCCTTGTACTCGCGGAAAAACGCCTTGCGCCGCTCCTTGTTGCGGAAATGCTCGATGAGATTGTCTACATCCTTGTCGTTGAAGTTCTGCGTAACCAAGTTCAGATAAGGCGGCACGACGTTCTCCATCTTTGCCTTGAACAACTGCTTGAGCAGCGCCAGGTCTTTCACGATGGCGTTGATCTCGTCGCTGTCGAATGCCAGCGCCTTCTCCAGCTTGTCGAAAATGCCGACGAAATCCAGCACCAGCCCGTGCGGCTTCACCATCTCTTCGCGCTCGTTCTCATATGGACGGTTCACCCGCGCAATAGCTTGCAGCAGAGTGTGGTCACGCATCGGCTTGTCCATGTACATGGCGTAAAGAATCGGCGCATCGTAGCCGGTAAGCAGCTTCTCGGTGACGATCAGGATTTTCGGGAGCTCGCCGAACTTCGTAAAATTCTTGCGTATCTGCTTTTCTTTCTTCTCGTCGAGATGCCAGCGCTTCATGTGCATCGGGTCGTTATTGCTGCCGGTATAAACCACTTCGGAATACTCCGGCGGCAGAATGGCGTCGAGCGCCTCCTTGTAGAACGCGCACGCCTCGCGATCCACACCCACCAGAAAAGCCTTGTAGCCCAGCGGCTCAACATTTTCCAAATAGTGTTTAGCCACAAATTCCGCCACCCTCTTGATGCGCTCGCGGCCTTTCAGGAAATTCTTCAGGTTCACCGCGCGCTCAAGAATCTTGTTCAGCTCCTCGATGTCGCTGATGCCCTCAGCCTCGGCCAAAGACAAAAATTCCTTGTCTAAAATCTCGTGCGGAACTCGCATCTCGTTCGGCGCAATGTTGTAGTAGAGCGGCAGCGTCGTGCCGTCCCCGATGCTCTCGGCGATGGAATACTTGTGCAGGTAGCCTTGGTCGTCCTCGCAGCCGAAGGTCTTGAACGTGCCGCGCCCATAAGCGGTCTTATCTACCGGCGTACCGGTGAAGCCGATGTAGGTGGCGTTCGGCAAACCCGCCATCAGGAAATTGCCAAGGTCGCCGCTGGTGGTGCGGTGCGCCTCGTCTATCAGCACAAAAATGTTCTTGCGCGTATTGAGATTGGCGGGCATGTCGCGGAACTTATGGATCATCGTCACGATAATGCCGCGATAGTCTTCCTTGAGCAGCCGGTTCAATTCGGCAATGCGGTCGGCGTGTGCCACATTGCCCAAGCCCAGCGCCGCCAGATTTTTCAGCATCTGATCTTCCAGCTCGTTGCGGTCTATCATCAGCAGCACAGTGGGCTTGTCCGCCTGCGGTGCTTTGAATAGCAGTTCCGCCGCCTTGATCATCGTGTAGGTCTTGCCGCTGCCCTGTGTGTGCCACACCAAACCGCGTGTGCGTTTCGAGTCGAGCGCACGCGCCACCACCTTGTCCACCGCCGTCATCTGATGCTGGCGCAAGATAAATTTTTGCAGTTCCTCCTCTTTCTCCGCAAACAGGATGAAGTCCTTCAGGAAGCGCAACAGATGGCGAATATCGCAAAAGCTCTTCACCTTCGCCTCGAGGTTGCCGACCTCTTCGTCCTTCCAGTTAAAGATATTGCGCCGCACCGTATTCCACGTCACCCCGTAAGCAAAGCCAATCGCCTCGGTCACGGTGAACAACATCTGCGGCACCATCACCTGCGGCGTTTCCTCGTGATAACGGCGAATCTGATCCACCCCCAGCGCAATCGCCTCATCTTTGCTCGCGTTCTTGCATTCGATCACCAGCACTGGAATGCCGTTGACGAGAAACACCACATCCTCGCGCGTGCCGTAGTGGCCGTTGTTGAAATAAAACTCCTCCGTCACCTCATACACATTGCGCCGCTGCGCGGGCGGCAAGGCCAGATCAGCGTAATCGATCAACTGCAAATCCAGCTCGCGGTTTTCTTCGGCGCAAAAGAATTTGCGCTGATTGCGCAACGCCGCCAAAAAATCCCGGTTGCCGCGTATGTCCGCATGGAAGCGCTCAAAATCGCCAATCAGCGCGCCCTCCGCCTCCCGATACTGCGGATTAAACTCGCGCACCTTGGCGAACAACAGATCGGCGAAATACAACGAAGCACCCCGCGCCCTGTTTTTTATCCCCTCTCCCTCTGGGAGAGGGCTAGGGTGAGGGTCGGTGTGAGGGGTAGCAAGAGGTGCAAACCCGCGCCGCATCTCCGCCTCGGCGCGCGGCACATACGTCCAGCCGATCTCCTGCGCATATTTAAGGATGCGGGCTTGTACGGTTTTATGTTCGGTGGGAATTGGCATTAAGGAGGACAACTCAAACCTTGAGCTTGAAGATCGCATCGCGTGCAATCAGCAACGCAATCTCTTTTTGCGATTTTTTATCAGGTGGCCAATCAACAACATTGGCGTGATTGGCATTTCCGGCAACGGGTGCTGAAAGTACCCGAAGCTGTTGGTGTACAAATACGTTTACAGTTGCATCTGCACGGCCATGCATCGCCGCACCAACCTGTGTTGCTACAGCTTCTCCAGCCGCCCACAAATCAGGCTCGCTCAGCCCCAAATGTCGCGTGACTGATAGTTCAACATGTTTGAAAGGAATAAATTGATCTGGCTTGACGGTGCCATCTGCGCGCACATGGTCTTTTCGGAGAATGTATCGCGCCAACCACTCGTCGTCAGCTACGGACAAATTCCCCATCGGAATTATTACGCGGCAAAGAGGCGGCGAACTATCCGCAAAATTTCTTCCGGCATCTCGCCCAGAAAGGGCAACGTACCGCTGAGACGGGTTGGCAAACCAAGCAGGGCGGCATAATGCACATCTCCTTCCGGGCTAATGCTGACAGAAAGCACCCGGCTCGGATTTTGATACCATTCCAGCGTCATGTGTCCGTCGGCTTCAGCACCTACCGACGGAAGCGGCATTCCAAGTGGCAATGCATCAATGAATCTCTGCACCTGCAGAAAAGTCTTTGCGCTTATCGGTTCGGCGCCATACCCGTCCCAGCCTGGCTTCGAGCACTCACCCGCAACACGAAAGATATCCTGGCGCAATCGATCCATCCCTGCACCCAAAGTTTGCGAACGTTCGGCTTCTATCCGGCCACGAAGTAGTTGTGCCGCGACAAAGCGGGCGGATTCACTTGCACCACTCGTTGCCACCGACCAGAATGAGACCGGCACATAATCTGCTGTTGCAAGCATCATTTGAATCTCTCCAAAGTTTGTGCCGTGACACTGCCAAAAAATACTTTGTTCTTTAACCATCGCATTTTTGTCAGGTGCGACTCAATCGAATTTAAATTAACTATCGGCTCGGTAGTAAAAACATCAATATCCAGAATCACCCCCCAAGAAGCTTCGCCTCCCTGTGCTGGCTGCACCGTTTGGACTACATTGATACCATAGGGTTGCCCCGGAACCGACAGCGTATTGTGATGCAAAAAACCTTCCAATGGAATTGCCATTCCGCGCGGGGTCTTCGGCGGATTTTCCAGAAAATCTTCCAGCTTTGCTTCGCCTTGCGAAAACTCAATTCGGTTGATGAAACGCAACCCCAGCCGATGAATGTCAGACGGACGCGCCACCTCTCTATACAGTCCCAACAAGCGCATTCCCTCCTGGGAGAACTGCCCCCAGCTTTGATAGGGCTTCAAACGGCTAAATGAAAAACCATCACGATTGAACTGGGCAATATGCAGCTTATCCGCCGACTCACAGCGTAAACCACGCCATCCCATATCCCGTACCGTCTGCTCAGGCGGGGCATCGGCAACCTGCTTTAACTCATAATGGATTTCACGCTGCGACTGAACATCAGGGTACTCGGGAAGGCGCTGCTTGAATTGCTCCGAGATGGCGGCCTCATCCCACGCAGCTTCCGCACGTGCGGTCACTCCGATCACTGCCTCGACAATAGGTGCGCGTGAAAGTAGCGGAAAAGATTCTGTCAAATCAATTTTGAACACGCATTGTCTCCTTGAGTGCGATTATCAGCCACATTATGATTAACAGGCAAGCACATACCCATATTGGGTTTTATCCTACCCATTTTGAGCATGTTCAAGCTCCGGCAGGTCAAGATCATGGACGCGAATCTGCGCCGTCATCAACTGGTGTAGCAGGGTGCGGAAGAGGTCAGTGAGTATATTTTTCCGACGCATGTGCACTTCGCTCTTTGCATCCAGCGCCGTGAAACACTGCGCAATCTCTACCTCTTCGACCTTCGTCGCTGGAACAACAATATCTATGGCTTCAAAAGCTCCCTTGCTAAGAATCGGCACTGGTCCAAAGGTCGCAAATCCGCGCCAGTATTCCGCGAAGTAGCTCATGAGATAGTAAATGAAAGTCGGATCGCGCTTCTCATTGCAAATGATCGAATTGATTTGCTGATTGGTAGCGGAATCAGTTTTCAAGGTCATGCCAACCTTACCGATACTTGAGCCGATGCAGACGCACATCACAGCGTCCTTCGGTAAGCCGCGAATAACGTCTAAACCTTGCCGAGAAATCTTTTTCTCTGAACTATAAATTTGCCGCGTCTGCCCCAAGTCCGCCGGGGCGATGAAATCCACCTCTGGCGGAAAGTAATATTCCGGCACCTTGGTTTTGGGTGTGGTTCCGGTCACAACTTTGCCAAGCGAGCCGATTTTCACCACCACCCAGCTCTCCGGCACGAGGCCGATTTCGGTTTGTTTCTGGGGTTCACCGCGCAGGCCCTGGGTGAAGAGTTGGTGAAGCAGCGTCTTTTTCAGTTCGGCGGTGAGCGCAAGCAAGCGCTCCTGCTGCTCAATCGCCCGCTGCACCACGCCCAGCACCGCCGCAATTTTGCGCTGCTCATCCTTCTCCGGGCGAGGGACTGTTTTCTCTTTCAGAATGGTGAAGTGGCGGTTGTATCCACGATTGGGGATGTCGAGACTCAGTATTGCGTAATAGAAAAACTTTGCATCGAAAAGACCTTCCTTAGGTTTCAGGACTTTGGTGCCATCCGCACCGAGAATGAACGGGAAGTCCACATACTTCACGCAGCGCGTGTGATCCCCAAAA
>JAYVKW010000211.1:0-3458 GCA_043768015.1 Gallionella sp. | reverse complement strand
GGTATGTGCAGACCTTGCACGAACAGGGCCGCATCGTCGCGATGGTCGGCGACGGCATCAACGACGCGCCCGTCCTCGCCGCAGCGCAGATTTCGATTGCGATGGGCGAAGGTGCGGAAGTCGCCCAGGCCGCGGCGGACATGGTAATGCTCGGCAAACGGATGGGCCCGCTGGCCGACGGCGTAGTGCTGGCGCGTAAAACGCGGCGTATCATTTATCAGAATCTGGCGTGGGCGCTGGGCTACAACCTGATCGCGATCCCCTCAGCCGCGCTCGGCCATGTCACGCCGTGGATCGCCGGGATCGGCATGTCGGCGAGTTCGTTACTGGTGGTGTTGAACGCGCTGCGGCTCGCGCATTTTGAGTCGCGCGCCGCCACTGTCGACACGCCCTCTAGCGTGCAGCCTTAGTCACCGCTTCCCAAGCCTGTAATTTTTGTGCATCACGCATCCCTGCATGGGCGGAGCTGGTAGAAGGCAGCCGTCGATAATTCAACGTGAGGTGCTGGAATTGAATGTGCTTCCGATAAAATTTTTCTGCTACCGCGCCATTAAAAAAAACGTCAGTGATTTTGGGGTGCGCCCGGTAGAAGGATTGGAAATCGTTCACCAGCAGCGTATCCGGATCAATATCCGCATCCAGGCTGCTTACACGCACGCAGGACGCGAGCACATCCCACACCGCGATCCCTGCGGCCTTGAGTTTATTCGTACGCGCTTGGTACGCGATATCCGGGCCCGCCCCCAGCAACGCGCCCATAATTTGCCAGAAGGCGTTGCGCGGATGTGCGTAATATTGCATGGCGCGAAGCGATGCTTTACCCGGCATGCTGCCCAGAATCAGCACCCGCGCGTCGGAGTCTGCGATAGGGGGGAAACTCAGGACAGGCGGTATTTCAGCGGCAGGGACAGGGGCGTTTTTCATCGCGCTAAACAGGTGACTTTACTCGCTGTGCGATATTGAAGAAGGGAATATGAAGAACTCAATTGGGATCCTCCGGCCGTTTTTCAATGTGTCTATACTATGCGGCTACAAAGCCTTCAGCCTCTTCGGCTCTCGCTTCAATAAACATGATCTCGCATGACTACCGAACCCATTCGTCTTTCTAAACTCATGTCCGAACGCGGCCTCTGTTCGCGCCGCGAAGCCGACACCTACATCGAGCGTGGCTGGGTGTGGGTCAATGATCAGCGCGTGAATGAACTGGGCACCAAGGTGGATCCCAACTGCGCCATTCGCCTCGATCCGCTTGCCAGCAAACAGCAGCAGCAACGTGTCACCCTGTTGCTGCACAAACCGGTGGGCTATGTCTCCGCGCAACCCGAGCCTGGCTATAAACCGGCTGTGCTGTTGATCCGGCCTGAGACCTTATGGCAGGACGGTCGCGCGAGTCTGGCTTTTCATCCCACACATCTCAAGGGTCTGGCTCCGGCCGGGCGACTGGATATCGATTCGACCGGTCTTTTGGTACTGACACAGGACGGGCGTATCGCCAAACAACTGATTGGCGATCACTCCGAGATCGAGAAGGAATATCTGGTACGGGTAAACGGACGGCTGGATGATCGCGGTTTGGCGCTGCTTAACCACGGCCTTTCCCTTGACGAACGTCGTCTGCGTCCCGCCAGGGTCAGCTGGCAAAACACCGATCAACTGCGCTTTATTTTACAGGAAGGCCGCAAGCGCCAGATCCGGCGTATGTGCGAACTGGTGGGCCTGAAAGTCACCGGCCTGAAGCGGGTACGCATAGGTCAGGTCACGCTGGGAGATTTGCCCCTGGGCCAATGGCGCTATCTGCGTGACGACGAGCGTTTTTAGTCTGCGGAATACTTCTGTAGACGACGCCCGCCCAAGGCAGTGTGCCCCTAAACGATGAACTTGCAGGCCGGTCTCGGGGGATCAAGTTCCGCCGATAAAAACCGCTATGCATACAGCCCGCATTTTTAGTATTTTGACTCCTCACATAACAAAAATAACTCGTGGAACAACATTCATCTTCTGTTCGAGAAAAGAATAAATATGAGCGGTTTTCTATCGTATAGAAGCTGGTTACTGGCGGGTCTGTTCGCGCTATTTCCGCTATGCGTTACCGCGCAACCGACCCCTTTAATTGTGGGTTTAATACCCACACTAAGTCCGCGTGTTCTGCTCACTAACTATGAACCCTTTCGAGCTTATCTGGCGCGAACGCTCAAGCGTCCTGTGGAGATGGTGACAGCGACGGATTTCACTACATTCCACAAGAGCACGGTAGCAGGGGATTACGACATTGTAGTCACACCCGCGCATTTTGCGCGACTTGCCCAAATCGAAAGTGGCTATCTGCCCTTGGCCGGTTACAAAATGTTAAATGGGGCGATCTTAATCACCGCCAAAGCTACTCCACTAAAATCTATTCGTGATTTACGTGGACATACGGTAGCCACTCTGAGTCGCTTCGCTCTGATCACCTACCAGACAAGTATCTGGCTAGAGCAGCAGGGTTTACACGAAGGGACTGACTATCGGCTATTAGAAACGTCTAGTCAGTTGAGTTCCGCTTACTCAGTACTAAGCGGAGAAAGCGCGCTGGCTATCATCGCGCCGACGGGCTGGAATCAACTTCCTCCGACCATTCTGGATAACGTTCAGGTCCTTGCAAACTTGCCGCCACTCCCCAGCCCCATATGGCTGGCTAATCCTCGTCTTAAACGTGAAGTCACACATCTCAGGTCTATCCTTCTCGCCTTCTCTCCGGACATGCCTGAGGGTAAACAGTTTTTTGACGCCACGGGCTATCACAACATGCGTGCAATCACTCTCAAAGAGATGAAGTCTCTCGATCCCTATATGCATATTCTTACACAACAACTAGGCCAATAATCTTGTTGAAATTGTCGCGCGCGCTGTCGCTGCGCTCCAAGCTGGTTCTGCTCGCCTTAATCGTGGAAGTGGTCATGTTGACGTTGCTGGTGATGAACAGCGTGCGTCTGAGCCAGGACAGTCTGATCGCCCAGGCGCAGATGCGTTACACCGAACTCAATACGCTTTTCAATGCAGCCCTCGCCGCGCCGCTGGTGCAACGCGATTACGCCACATTGCACGAAATTTTGGTCGAAAGCGTGCACCAGGAGGGTATCGTCTACGCTGTACTGGTGGATCGCGCCGGACATATCGTGGCCTCAGCGGGATGGGAAAAAAACCGCGTTTTGCCCGGCGTTGTCCCTCTTACTTTTGCTGATGTGCCTGCCAATCAGTTCGATGCCAATACCAAAATCATGTTAGCGGGTCAACGTTATGGCACGCTGCATTATGGTGTGTCGACGGCCTTTTTGACGAACGCGCGTGCGCATCTGCTGCGACAAAGCATGATGATTGCCGGGCTGGAAATTTTTTTCTCGACCTTGCTGCTGGCCGGACTGGGATTCTGGTTGACGCGCCATCTCGCCAAGCTCACCCGTGCCTCCAATGCTTTTGCA
>JAYVKW010000210.1:0-3692 GCA_043768015.1 Gallionella sp. | reverse complement strand
GCCGCGCGTAGTGAAAGTTTTTTGAACGGGCGCAAATCCTTTTTTCCTGATTTGAGCTTCCCACTGCAAATCACCTCTTTTCCGGATTGTGGCCATGATATTTCCTTTGCACTGTGGCAAAATTGTGGCAAATAATAGATTTAAGCATATTTAAATGCTGCAACCTATTATGAACTAAAGAGATTATGTATTCAAGAAAAGCGCACTCGTAACGCGTAGGTCGGAGGTTCGATTCCTCTCTCCGCACCAACGTTTTCAAATTTTTCCACATTCTTTCATCGGATATAACCATGGCACAAACTCTTGCAACAGATAATCTGAAACACTCACACCGATTCGATGAGGGCAACCCGCTCGCCGAGAAAAACACATTGCGCGTAGCCATTCTGACCGCCGTGATGATGGTAGTCGAGATTGTCGGCGGCTGGTATTACAACTCGATGGCGCTGTTGGCCGATGGCTGGCACATGAGTTCGCATACGGTCGCGTTGGGGCTGTCGGTGTTCGCTTATGCTTGTGCCAGAAGATACGCCCACGATCCGCGATTTTCTTTCGGCACATGGAAGATCGAGGTATTGGGCGGCTATACCAGTGCGATTTTTCTGGTGATGGTGGCGGGGTTGATGATTTTTCAATCCGTCGAAAGACTGATCGCGCCTAGCCCGATACACTATAACCAGGCGATTGCGATTGCAATCGTCGGCCTGCTGGTCAACCTTGTTTCCGCATGGTTGCTCAAGGACGGTCATCACCACGATCATGCGCATGACCACCATGACCATGACGGACACGATCACCACGGCCATCATGACTTGAATTTGCGCTCAGCCTATATGCATGTGCTGGCCGATGCGGCGACATCGGTGCTGGCCATCATCGCGTTATTCGGTGGCAAGTTGTGGGGAATAACTTGGTTGGATCCGGTGATGGGACTGGTCGGCGCGGTACTAGTTTCCGTATGGGCCTATAGTTTGCTGCGCGATACCGGACGTGTGTTGCTGGATGCCGAGATGAATGTTCCCGTGGTGGCCGAGATACGCGAAGTCATTGCCGCATCGCCGCTCAAAGCGCAAATCTGCGACTTGCATGTATGGCGCGTGGGGAAAGGCAAGTTCGCTTGCATTCTCAGCCTCGCGACGGATAATGATGTGTCGCCGGAATATTTTAAGCAACAATTAAGCATCCACGAAGAATTAGTGCATATTAGTATCGAGATAAATAAGCCCAAATAATCTGCCCAAATAATCTGTCAGGGAAATACGGTTGTAGGAGCGATGAACCGCCTAATCGCCCGATGAATCGGGCTCCTACAAAACGCGAATGGTCTAATGGGTTACCTGGGATAAAATGAAGAAATAAAAGTATGAATCCTTCTCCGCAGCAAAAGAAAAATATATTTCAGCGCTACCTGCCGTGGCTGGCGGGGTTGGTGCTGCTGGCGATTGCGGTATGGTACTTCACTCGCCCCGCGCCACTCCACGTGCAACTGGTCAAGGTCGAGCGCGGGGTGGTGGAAGCGACCGTGAGCAACACGCGCGCGGGAACGGTCAAAGCGTGTCGTCGCGCCAAGCTGGCTCCCCCGGCGGGCGGGCAGATCGCGCATCTGCTGGTGAAAAAAGGCCAGCGCGTCAAAGCGAACCAGATATTGCTGGAGCTATGGAACGACGATTTGCAGGCGCAGGCGCAATTGGCGCAGGCGCAACTCGGCACGGCGCAGACGCAGGCGCAACAGGCCTGCATGCAGGCTGACCTGGCCGAGACGGAAGCCGCGCGCGCGCGCCAGTTGAAAGAGAAGGGCTTTATTTCTGCCGAAGGCGTCGATCAAAAAATATCGTCCGCCAAGGTGGGCCGCGCCGGGTGCGAGGCCGCGCGCAGTCAAATCGGGCAAAGCCGTTCGCGCATCGACGCGGCACGCGCGGGTTTGAGACGCATGGTGCTGCGCGCGCCGTTCGACGGCGTGGTGGCCGACATCAGCGGCGAGTTGGGCGAATACGCCACACCTTCACCGCCCGGCATCCCGACTCCACCCGCGATTGACCTGATCGATGATCGCTGCATGTTCGTCAGCGCGCCGATTGATGAAGTGGACGCTGCCAATATCAAAGCAGGGCAGGTGGCACGCATCACACTGGATGCGATCAAGGGCAAGACTTTTGCAGGCAAGGTCAAACGTGTCGCGCCCTATGTGTTGGAGATCGAGAAACAGGCGCGCACCGTGGAAGTGGAAGTGTCCTTCGACGAGCCTCCCGCAGCAGAAAATCTATTGGTAGGCTATAGCGCCGATGTGGAAATCGTCCACGCAACCCATGTCAACGTGTTGCGCATCCCCACGCCAACCTTGCTGGAAGGGAAAAAGGTGCTGTTCTACCGAGCCGATGGCGTACTCGAAGAACGCACCGTGACAACGGGTTTGGCAAATTGGGATCACACCGAAATCATCTCCGGGTCGAACGATGGCGACCAGATCGTGGTGTCGCTCGATCAAGCCGGGGTGAAGGCTGGGGTGCGCGTGTTGCCGGAAGTTAAGAAGTGAAAAGTGAAACGTCAAAACCAAACCCCTCCCGGCCTCCCCTTGTCAGGGGAGGAGCCGCCTGTCTCCCCCCTGATAAGGGGGGACTGAGGGGGGTTGATTTTGACGTTTCAAGTTTTTCTAAATGATCCAGCTAGACAAAGTCAGTCGCAGCTTCACGGTCGGCGATCAGCAGGTCGCCGCGTTGCGCGGCATCGACCTGCACATCGCGGCGGGTGATTATGTTTCCATCATGGGGCCGTCCGGTTCCGGAAAATCCACCTTGCTCAATTTGATCGGTCTGCTGGATCGCCCGAGTTCCGGCACTTACAAGCTGGATGGCGGGAACGTCACCGACTTGAATGACGAACAACAGGCCAAGGTGCGCAGCGAAAAAATCGGTTTCGTGTTTCAGTCTTTCCATCTGGTGCCGCGCCTGACGGCGGCGATGAACATCGAGTTGCCGTTGATATTGGCGGGCATCTCCGTTGCTGAACGCAAGACGCGCGTGGTGCAGTTGCTGGAAAATTATGGTCTGACAGATCGTGCCGATCATCGCCCCGATCAACTCTCCGGCGGACAGCGCCAGCGCGTGGCGATTGCCCGCGCCACCAGCATGCACCCTGCTGTGTTACTGGCCGATGAGCCGACCGGCAATCTCGACCAGACCACCGGCAAAGAGGTGATGAGCCTGCTCGAGCAAATGGTCGCGCAGCAGGTGGCCTTGATCGTGGTCACCCACGACCCGGTGATCGGCAGTCGTGCAGCGCGGCAGATACACATGGTGGACGGGCAGATTACAAATGAGCATCCCTGAAAATCCCAATGCCGTCATTCCGGCACAGGCCAGAATGACGAATTATTTTATGTGTAACCAACGTGACTGATTCCATTTCTCAATCAAAAGTGAAATATCGTAGGGTGCGCTATGCGCACCATGGTGCGTGGAACGCACCCTACAACAATGTCACTTTGAACGAGAATTGGTATGAGTAGGCTAAATGAAGCTAATTGACATCATACAGTTCGCCTCCGGCAGCCTGCGCGGCAGCCGCACGCGCACTTTGCTGATGATATTGGCGATGTCCATTGGGGTCGCATCAGTGGTGGTGTTGACCGGGTTGGGGGAGGGCGCGCGCCGTTATGTTGTCAATCAATTTTCTTCGCTGGGAACTAATCTGGT
>JAYVKW010000209.1:0-2594 GCA_043768015.1 Gallionella sp. | reverse complement strand
GGATATTTCTCGGGAAAACCTCCTTGTGACAGCACTTTGATTGAGCCGGCCAAGTTAACATCACCCTGCTCCATCACCATCTTTACACCGGGGTGCTTGGGATCAGTGGTTGTGAAGACCATCGCGCACTCGTGCGCCTTGTCGATTACATATTTCTCGCTGACCATCATGGTCGCCAGTATTTCGCCATTTTCGGCATCGGCAAGCGCAATTTCCTGACCGGTCTTGAGTGTATCCGCTGTCGCCTTATCGACTGAAAGTGTAATGGGAATAGGCCAGAACAAACCATTTGCGGTTTTCATGCCATCGCAAACACCCGACCAGTCGGCGTGCGTCATAAAACCATTCAGCGGAGTAAAACCACCGATACCAAACATGATGATGTCGCCCTTTTCGCGCGAACTCACCTTGATTTGAGTTAATTTTTTAGCGCGATCCTGCTCATCTTTGAGCGCTTTTCCTTCAAGTAACAACGGATTAAGACCACCACCACCATGCGGATTTACCAATGCCATATAATACTCCTCTAATATTAACGCCTTATTATATATAGACTTTTCACATCTTTCCCTGAGCCGGCAGGATAGTAGACCAATAACTTCCGGCCTACGATAACCCTTAAGTGTTCATGAGAATTACCCATATGGGTTATAAGACAGTTACTTTTCGTAACCCCCATGCTATATAGCAAATTAATTATATTGGTCCGAATTATGATAAAATTTTCGGCTCTTTCGAACGTTGGCCCTAAACAATCTTCACGGCTGTTTATCCGCCATCAACCCTATTAAATACAAAATCGGCAGTCTTATGTCATCGACACCATTACACGACCCTATCGGGGTAACTCCGGCCGACGCCAAGCTTGAGATGCGTACTACCACTTGCTATATGTGCGCTTGCCGCTGCGGCATACGCGTGCATTTGCGCGACGGCGAGGTGCGCTACATTGATGGCAATCCCAACCATCCGCTCAACAATGGTGTGATTTGCGCCAAGGGCAGCTCCGGTATCATGAAACAGTACTCGCCCGCCCGATTGACGCAGCCGCTGCTGCGCAAAAAAGGTGCCGAGCGCGGCACGGGCGATTTCGAGCCTATCAGTTGGGAACAGACGTTTTCCATCCTGACCGAACGCCTGCAAAAGATACGCTCCACCGACCCGAAGAAGTTCGCGCTGTTCACCGGACGCGACCAGATGCAAGCACTCACTGGCCTGTTCGCACGCCAGTTTGGTACGCCCAATTACGCGGCACATGGCGGTTTCTGCTCGGTCAACATGGCCGCCGGCATGATCTATACCATCGGCGGCTCGTTCTGGGAGTTTGGCGGCCCCGACCTTGAGCGCGCCAAATTATTTATCATGATAGGCACGGCCGAAGATCACCACTCCAACCCGCTCAAGATTGCGATTTCCAAATTCAAGCGCAACGGCGGCCGCTTCATCTCGATCAACCCTGTACGTACGGGTTACTCCGCGATTGCGGATGAATGGGTACCGATCAAGCCCGGCACCGACGGCGCACTGATGCTGGCACTGATCCACGAGCTGATCGCGATGGGTCTGTATGACCGCGAATTTCTGGCGCGCTACACCAACGCCGGTGAGTTGGTGAACCTGGATGCGGCACATGATGAATTCGGCATGTTCGTACGCTCCGAGGTGCCCAAGGAAGAAGGCTGCTTCGACCCGCAAAACAAGCTGTGGTGGGATCGCATCAGCAACAAGCCGGTAATTACCCACGCCGAAGGTGCAGACCCCTTCCTGTTTGGCGAATTCAAACTGGCCGATGGCACGCCGGTCAAGCCGTCCTTTCAGTTACTGCAGGAACGGGTCAAGGATTACACCCCCGACTGGGCATCAAAAATCACCGGCATCCCTGCCGCAACCATCCACCGTCTGGCCTATGAAATGGGCATCACCGCGCGCGACCAGAAGGTGGTGCTACCGATCGCGTGGACAGACTCATGGGGCAAGGAGCACGAAACCGTCACCGGCAATCCGGTGGCGTTCCACGCAATGCGCGGCCTCGCTGCGCACTCCAACGGCTTCCACACGATACGCTCACTGGCGATACTGATGTCGATGCTCGGCACCATCGATCGCCCGGGCGGTTTCCGTCACAAGGCGCCATTCCCGCGCCCTATTCCGCCGTGCGCAAAAACCCCAAACACGCACAGGGCAGTCCAGCCCGATACCCCGCTCGATGGCATGCCGCTAGGCTGGCCGGCCGATCCGGACGATCTGTTTGTGGATGACGAAGGCAAGCCGGTACGCATCGACAAGGCGTTCTCGTGGGAGTATCCGCTCGCCGTGCACGGCCTGATGCACAACGTCATCACCAATGCGTGGCGCGGCGACCCCTATAAAATCGACACCCTGCTGATCTTTATGGCCAATATGGGCTGGAACTCCACGATGAACACCGTGGAAGTGCGCAACATGCTGAACGACAAGGATGAACAGGGCGAATACAAGATTCCTTTCCTGGTCGTGTGCGACGCCTTCGAGTCGGAGATGACCTCTTTTGCCGACCTTATTTTGCCCGACACCACCTACCTCGAGCGCCACGATGTGATGTCGATGCTGGACCG
>JAYVKW010000208.1:0-3468 GCA_043768015.1 Gallionella sp. | reverse complement strand
GCTTGCGGCCACACTCAAATATTGATTAAACAATTCATCCTAAAAACCGCAGTTGGCAGAGCATTTCCCCTTCGACACGTCCGCCCTTCTATAGCGCCTCCCGAGGTATCGAAGAACCTGTCCTGAGGTATCGAAGAACATCATCCTTCTATACATCAGGGCGAACGGCCTATTCACCAAACGGGTAACGGTGTCCGGCACTATTCAAAGGTAGCCCCTTAACAATGGCCCCAGCTGACGCATATAGAGCGCAGGCTCGTGTTTACTGGTAAAACAATTCCTTAAGAAGCGCCAAACCTGACGCGATATTTTCGACAAATTTTGCCACGTGGCACGCAAGAAGATGCCCTTGCCCGATTGCGTATGGCTCGCCAGTTTCTTCTGATGTTTTTTATCCTGAGTCGCATCAGGTTTCGGCAACGCCAAATCCGCTTGTCGCCGCATCAGAAACAAACGCGTCAGAATGGAAGTTGCAATCCCCAGCAACGCTTGCTGTTCAATCGCAACAGGACTTTTCCCCCAGGCTTTAGCGCCTGCCAAATCATTTTTAAAACAATCGTAATATTTTTCCTTATCCCAGCGCCGATGATAAAGAAATGCCACCACACCCGGTAACAAAGTCAGGTCGTTTGTCAGGTATTCGTAATCAATTCCCTCGGGGGAATGAAAACCGATCAGGCGCCATGTCCCCTGTGAGCTTTGCAAGGTCACGGTACGGTCGTAAAAAACGCCTTCGTTGCTGGAATTGATGGCGACCTCGTTTTCCCCGGTAACGGAATAGTTGAGCACCGATTTCATGCGCGTGATGACGGTGCTGGCATAAAGCCTGAACTGTTTGTCCCAGAATCGCCCATCAATAAAGGCGCGATCAACAACATGAATTGCGTGCTTCGTCTGCAACCAATTCAAGCCATTGGCTTCTTCGCGCTTGAGAACGCGCATTTCACCAAGAGAACGTGTTTCCGTGGTGACTGCCAGTGCGATGCCATGACGCACATCAAAATGAGACAACAACATATGGCCCTTTTGATTGTCATCGCCGCCATCCGTGTTTGGGTAGTGAGGATCGTAATGTGCCGACTCGCTCTGGTAGGTCGCATCGGTTGCAATGACTTCACGCGAGCCGATTCCCTCTACATGCACGAGCAGATCAGGCAACGTTATTCGTGCCAGTTCAACGAGCTGCACAACGGCAGGACGCAAAACATTTCTGCGCCCCGTCGATGCCAGTGCATCCGACCAGGTGGAGCGTGCAATCGGTGCTTGCGTTTGGCTGGTATCAAGATGAAATAGCGTTTGAACATACTCGCGCAATGAACTGGTCGCGAGTATTTGACGCAGGCAACCAGACAAAATGAACGGCGCCATCGGAAGCGCTTTAAAAGGCGCATCGCTAAATCGAGATTTCTCCAGAATCCTTGCCATGGGAGAAAACCATTCTTCAAGCACTGTGCCTGAGGTGAATATTTGTTTAATGTGGCGAAGTTGATGGCGCATAAAGATTAAGTGTATGGTTGAGCAGGTGAAATTTTTTCCACACCCTGCCAAACATGTCAAGAACTATTTTCTTCTATTTCGTTTCATCAACGTACCGTAAAATAAAATCCAGCCCGACAATAAATCCTATTCAAAAAACAAACGCGTACAAAGCACCATGGCGGCCTTCTGTATTGATGTTATTAGCCATATGTACGTTTATGGGCCGGACACCGTTACCAAACGGGTGAGTGCTTCAAAAACCGTTCGTGCTGAAGCCAGTAGTGAGGTATCGAACTATATAGCAGCATGGACGGTTTTTTATAGTTTCAACTGCGTTTTTTAGGATCATTGATTCTCCGCACAACTAAGTGGCGATGCCACAAGTTGTTGCGCGAAGGATTGAGGATTGAGGTTTTTTTCGTGAATCCATTTTGTCTGCCAATTACAGATACAAGTAGTGTAGTGGTAAAATCAGCGCTGAAAATTCATAATCACTCAGTCATGTCCGCACCCGCCTTTGTCCATCTCCGTCTGCACAGCGAGTATTCCATCACGGACGGGATGCTGCGCATCGATGAAGCGGTGGCGGCCGCAAAAGACGACGGGATGCCGGCGCTTGCGCTGACCGATCTGTCCAATTTTTCCGGTCTGGTGAAATTTTATAAGGCAACGCGCGGCAAGGGGATCAAGCCTGTTGCCGGTGTCGATGTGTATATCACCAACGATGCGGATCGCGACAGGCCGCACCGGCTGTTGCTGCTGTGCCAGTCGGTCGAAGGCTATCTGCGCCTGTGCCGGTTGTTGTCGCGCGCCTATCTGTCCAACCAGCACCATGAGCGCCCCGAGTTGCGCCGCGAGTGGTTTGACGATGAAGGCACCGAGGGGCTGATCGCGCTGTCGGGCGCGCATCTGGGCGATGTGGGCAGCGCGCTTCTCGCAGGCAATGCGGCACTTGCGCGCCAGTTTGCCAAAGCATGGGCAGTGCTGTTCGACAACCGCTATTACATCGAGGTGCAGCGCGCAGGATTTTCTGACGAAGAGTCTTATATTCATACTGTTTTGCCGCTGGCAGCCGAACTCGAATTGCCTGTCGTTGCAACCCATCCGGTACAATTTTTAAGCGCTGACGATTTCAAGGCGCATGAGGCGCGCGTGTGCATCGCCGAAGGGTATGTGATCAACGACAAGCGCCGCGAGCGTGCGTTCACGGAAGAGCAGTATTTCAAGACGCAGGCTGAGATGACTGCACTGTTCGCGGATTTTCCTGAAGCATTGCAGAACAGCGTCGAGATCGCAAAACGCTGCAATCTTACGCTGCTGCTGGGCAAACCCCGCCTGCCGGATTTCCCCACGCCTGGCGGCGAGAGTCTGGACGATTTTCTGCTCGCCGAGTCCGAGCGAGGTCTTGAACAGCGCATGGCATTGCTCTATCCGGATGAGGCACTACGCGCGGCGAAATTTCCGCAATACCATGAACGTCTGCTGTTCGAAATACAGACCATCATCAAGATGGGCTTCCCAGGCTACTTTTTGATCGTGGCGGATTTTATCCGCTGGGCCAAAGCTTATCGTTCCGAAGATTTTCCCAACGGCGTGCCGGTGGGTCCCGGGCGGGGATCGGGTGCCGGCTCTCTTGTAGCGTACTGTCTGCTCATCACCGACCTTGACCCGCTGCGCTACGAGTTGCTGTTCGAACGATTCTTGAATCCCGAGCGCGTGTCCATGCCCGACTTCGACGTGGACTTCTGTCAGGACGGGCGTGAGCTCGTCATTGATTATGTGAAGGAGAAATACGGCGCGGCGTGCGTGTCGCAGATCGCCACCTTCGGCACCATGGCATCCAAGGCGGTGATCCGCGACGTGGGTCGCGTGATGGAGTTTCCCTATGGCTTGTGCGATCGATTGTCCAAGCTGATCCCGCTCGAAGGCGTGAAGCCGGTCTCGCTTAAAAAAGCGCGCGAGATGGAACCCGAGATCAACGCGATAGCA
>JAYVKW010000207.1:0-4262 GCA_043768015.1 Gallionella sp. | reverse complement strand
GATGCGCAGATCGCCCGTGCCGGCATCAGCGTGTTGCTTGAAAGCCTAAAGCGATAACTTCGACAACCTGAGTGACGGCCTGCATGTATAAAATCAACGGCCACTTTAAGGACGTGAATTAGAATGCTCGTGGTACTACTGCCGACCAAGAGCGGACATCTAAGCAATCGGGTTTGGCCCCGTTGATTTCCTAAGGATTCGTAATGAAAAGGGCTCAGAAGAATCTTGTTCAAAAAATTGCAGTTACCATTTTCCTGGTTATCCTGGTATTTATTGTTTCGTCGCTACTGAGCAAATCGCTCTCCGATGAATGGATGTCAACACACAGCAAGACATTAGGTGGTGCTGCGCTTGTCTTGTTCATCATCATTAGGGCATACGCAAAAAGTAACGGGCCCATTCCGACATATTCAGAAAGGCACCACGAATTTAACCGGCTATTCGATGAAAATCCGTGGGCAAAAATCTACGTTGTTGCCTATGCGATCGCTATCGCAATAGCTCTCTATTACGTCGGCTCCAATCACATTGATATGGGCGCCGTCTTGGACAAGGTGGGATTTTTCGGTTTTGCCGCAGCGATAGTATTATTGATGTTGCCAATATTCATCATTAAGCTAAAAGAGTCATACGACGAGGCTGGGGATGAGGATTAACAATATTGGTTCAACAGGAAGTTTCGGTCACGGCTATCTATGTCTGAATGCTATTTACGATAAAGTTAAAGGGCTGGCTTGGGTTAATTAGCTGAACTTGACGAAGGGCAGCTTTTTGACAGTACAGACTTAAGCATTGTTGCGGCAAACCATCTGGAGAAAAACGATGCGCGTAGGATTTTTTGTCACTTGTCTGGTCGATAGCATGCGACCCCGCATCGGCTTTGCCGCGATCAAGCTGTTGGAAGAAGCAGGCTGCGAGGTCGTCGTCCCTGAGCAGCAGACCTGTTGCGGACAACCCGGCTATAACTCGGGCGACCGCAAGTCCGCACAGGCGATGGCGCGCAAAGTCCTCGCCGAATTCGAAGCGTTCGATTATGTGGTACTGCCTTCCGGCTCCTGCGCCGGGATGATGCGCGTGCACTACCCCGATCTTTTCAAGGACGACCCGGCACTGCTGGCGAGGATCACCGACCTGGGTCAGCGCACTTACGAACTGACCGACTTTCTCGCCAATGTCGCTCAACTGCAAAAAGTGCCGGGCACCTTCCAGGGCACACTGACCTATCACGATTCCTGCTCCGGCCTGCGTGAACTCGATGTCTACAAACAGCCGCGCGCGCTGCTGGCGACGATGACCGGTGTCACGATAAGCGAGATGGTGGAATCGACTACCTGCTGCGGATTCGGCGGCACGTTCTCGGTCAAGTACGGCGAGCTGTCGACGCGCATGGCGGACAACAAGTGCAAGCATATCGCCGACACGCATGCCGGCGCCATCGTCGGCGGTGACCTGGGCTGCTTGCTGAATATCGAAGGCCGCTTGCGCCGCAATGGCGATCACATTACGCGCGTGTTGCATGTGGCGGAGGTGTTATCAGGGCTGGATGAAGAGGAATGATCAAAAAAATCAGCCTGTCATTCCCGCGCAGGCGGGAATCCAGCAAGAAAACATTCCGCAAAGCGGACAAAGTCGCTGTGTTGCCCCGCTTTGCGGGAAATTATTAAATCATCTGGATTCCCGCCTGCGCGGGAATGACGCTGTTTGGCGCTAACTAATTATTTGGAACAATGCAAAACACCTCGCTCCAATTCAAAAAACAGGTCACTATCAAACTGGCCGACGTCAAGCTTCAGGGCGCGTTGTCGCGCTTGCAATCGCGCTTCGTCGAAGGCCGCTCGGCAGTCATCAGTGAGATCGCCGATTTAGAAGAGACACGCACCGCAGCGGCGGCGATTCGAGATCGCGTGTTGAATGATCTTGAACACTGGCTGCTGCATTTCGAGCAGCAGGCCACTGCGCGCGGCGCGATCGTGCACTGGGCGGAAACCGGCGACGACGTGAACCGCATCGTCGTCGAAATCGCCGCCCAGCATGGCGTGCGCACGGCGGCCAAATCCAAGTCCATGGTCAGCGAAGAGTGCGGGCTGAACGATGCGCTCGAACTGGCCGGCGTCGCAGTGATGGAAACTGATCTGGGCGAATATATCCTGCAACTCGCCCACGAAGCGCCCTCGCACATCGTCGCGCCGGTCGTGCACAAGAACAAGGAAGAGATCGCCGACCTGTTCGCGGAGAAACATCATCTGCCGCGCAAGACCGGTATTGCCGAACTGTGCCGCGAGGCGCGCGAAGTTTTGCGCCCGGTTTTTCTCAATGCGGACATGGGCATCTCGGGCGGAAATTTTCTGGTGGCGGAAACCGGCTCGGTGTTGATCGTCACCAATGAAGGCAACGGGCGGCTGGTGACGACGCTACCACGTGTGCATGTCGCGATCACCGGCATCGAAAAAGTGGTGCCAACACTGGAAGACGTGACCACGCTGCTGCGCCTGCTGCCCCGTTCCGCCACCGGACAATCCATCACCAACTATGTGTCGGTGCTCACCGGAAACAAAAACGCCGAAGATCACGACGGCCCGGAACACTTTCACATCATCCTGCTCGACAATGGCCGCAGCAGCCTCATTGGTGGAGACATGCAGGAAATGCTGCGCTGCATACGCTGCGGCGCGTGCATGAACCACTGCCCGGTGTATCAAAATATTGGCGGCCATGCTTATGGCTGGGTCTATCCCGGCCCGATGGGTTCGATACTGACTCCACTGCTGGGGGGCATTGAGAAGTCGCCGGACCTGCCCAATGCCTCGACCTTGTGCGGTGCTTGCGCGGTGGTATGCCCAGTCAAAATTCCGTTGCCCGATCTGTTGCGCAAGTTGCGCGAAAAACAAATGGAACGTGGCATGAAGTCACGGCAGGAAACATTGATGCTCAAGGCCTGGGCGTGGTTGGCGCTGCGCCCAGGAATATATGCGCTGGCGACAAAATTCGGCGTGCGCCTGATGTGCTTGATGGGCGGCAAGGAAAAGTTATTGCACACACTGCCCGGCGCACACGGCTGGACTGATGGCCGCGATTTTCCGGCACCCGCAGGCAAAACCTTTCGCGAGCTGTATCAGCGTGGGACGCACAAATGAACGCGCGCGAAAAAATTCTAGGCAAGATACGCGGCGCACAAATTAATAAAATGGTGGGTGCGCATACAGAAACGATAGCCAGCCATCTCGCGCAACACCCGCGCGGGCCGCTGCCGCCGACCCCGGATAATTTGATCGCATACTTCAAGGAACGCGCGCTCAAACTCTCCAGCGACGTGCTGGAAACCAATGACAAAATGGAAGTGCCAACACTGCTGGCGAATTATCTGAGCGAAAGAAAGCTGCCTGTCAGTGGCGTATGTTGGCCGTCGCTGGCCGGGTTACCATGGAGCGCGGCTGGCCTGGACATGCGGTCACGCCCGGCTAAAGATCAGGATATGGTTGGCGTGACCGGTGCATTTTGCGCCATTGCGGAAACGGGTACCTTGATGCTGCTTTCAGGGGCAGAAACGCCGGCTACCACCAGCCTGTTACCGGAAACCCATGTGGCCGTGCTGGACCCGCGGCGTATCGTCGCCACCATGGAAGATGCCTGGTATCTGCTGCGCAAGGAATACAAACAGTTGCCGCGCGCGGTCAATTTTATCTCCGGACCTTCGCGCACCGCAGACATCGAGCAGACCGTCACGCTGGGCGCGCATGGGCCTTATCGGGTCCTGCTTATTCTTGCGCCGCTTTGAAGACCCACTATGCCTGGTCGGGGTGAGAGGATTCGAACCTCCGACTCCCGTCCCGAACGCACCCCACTACTATGTTGTTAATAGACCTAAGGCGCTAACCACAGGCGTTTTTCGTTGTCTATAAAGGAATTATCAAACATTCATTAAATTAATTTCAACCATTTAACATCACATCTAACCAATTATAAATCGAAAAAGTGAGAATTTTCGATTTACATGTATGCAAGGTCTTTGACTACAGCGTCGATTTAGAAATGTACAGTTTCCATGTTGTTACACACAGATTATTTTCAATCATATAAACACCGTCGCTTTCGTTCGGAAGACCAGAGCAATAGTCAGAGCATCATCCAATCAAGAGGGGTGTACCGCCTTGGGCAGCTCACGACTGTTCATGGCACGCAGCGGTCTTTCGACCCTTGCAGCAGCTTACCCGAAAGCGATCATCCAGGTAATCATTCAGGAATTTATGGGTCACCAGTTAGTA
>JAYVKW010000206.1:0-8397 GCA_043768015.1 Gallionella sp. | reverse complement strand
GCGTGATGACTAAGCTGATCCAAAAGAACACCACCATCCCCACCAAGGCACAGCAAGTGTTCTCCACCGCGGACGATAACCAGACCGCGGTGACGATTCATGTGTTGCAAGGCGAACGCGAAATGGCGACCACCAACAAGAGTTTGGGCCAATTCAACCTCGGCGATATCCCACCCGCAGCACGCGGCATGCCACAGATTGAAGTGACCTTCGATATCGATGCCAACGGTATTTTGCATGTGTCCGCAAAAGATAAAGCCAGCGGCAAGGAAGCCAAGATCACCATCAAGGCCAATTCCGGTTTGTCGGACGAAGAAGTTCAGCAAATGGTGCGCGACGGTGAATCGCATGCCGAGGAAGACAAGAAGCAACGCGAGCTGGTCAATGCGCGTAACCAATGCGATGCTTTAATTCACTCGGCGAAGAAGACGCTCGCCGAACAAGGCGACAAAGTCGGCGCAGAAGATAAAGCGGCGATTGAAGCCGCGATCAAAGACGCTGAGGAAGCGCTGAAATCGAACGACAAGGAAACCATCGAAGCCAAGATGCAAGCGCTGGGAACAGCCTCGCACAAAATGGCTGAGCAAATGCAAGCCGAAGCGGCGAAAGCTGGTGCCGGTGCGGCAGGTGCAGGCGCTAAAAAATCCGATGAAGATGTGGTCGACGCTGAGTTCGAAGAAGTCAAAGACACGAAGTAAGCGGGAAGCAGGAAGCGGTGAGCGGGCTTACCTACCCGTCGCCGCTTTTTTGCGTTTTTTGCTAACCGCTAACCACTAACCGCTCACAAACAAATGACAAAACGCGATTATTACGAAGTGCTGGGCGTCAACCGCGATGCTGCCGACGACGATATTAAAAAAGCCTACCGCAAGCTGGCGATGAAACACCACCCGGATCGCAATCCGGACAGCAAGGAAGCGGAAGACAAGTTCAAAGAAGCGAAAGAAGCTTATGAGGCTTTGTCGGACAGTAATATGCGTGCGCGCTACGACCAATTCGGCCATGCCGGCATGGAAGGCGGCGGTGGAGGCGGTGGCGGGCAAGGATTTGCCGATGCCTTTTCGGATATCTTCGGTGATATTTTCGGCGGTGCTGGCGGCGCACGCCGCAGCAATGTGTATCGCGGTGCCGATCTGCGCTACAACTTAGAAATCAGTTTGGAAGAAGCCGCGCGCGGCACCGAAACCAAAATCCGCATTCCCACCATGGAAGAATGCGAATCCTGTCACGGCACCGGCGCTAAACCCGGCACCGAAGCCAGTACTTGCAGCACCTGCGCCGGCCACGGCCAAGTGCGCATGCAGCAGGGATTTTTCTCCATCCAGCAAACCTGCCCGCGCTGCCATGGCAGCGGCAAGAGCATAAGCTCACCGTGCAGCACATGCAGTGGCGCAGGCCGCGTCAAACACCACAAAACGCTGGAAATAAAAATCCCGGCGGGTATCGGCGACTGCATGCGCCTGCGTCACAGCGGGCATGGCGAAGCCGGAAGCAGCGGCGCACCGGCGGGCGACTTATACGTCGAGATTCACATCAAGCCGCACAGCGTATTTCAGCGTGACGGCGATGACCTGCATTGCGAAATGCCGATCAGCTTTACCACCGCTGCACTGGGCGGTGAAATTGAAATCCCGACACTGGATGGCTCGGCCCGCATCAAAATTCCCGCAGAGACCCAGTCCGGCAAGATTTTCCGCCTGCGCGGCAAAGGCATTAAAGGCATGCGCACCAACTCCCACGGCGACCTGAACTGCCACGTGGTCATCGAAACGCCCGTCAAGCTGACCGACAGGCAAAAAGAACTGCTGCGCGAATTTGAAACCATCAGCGCGGAAGACAGCCCCCGCCACAGCCCCCGCGCCCAGTCCTGGATGGACAAGGTAAAAGAATTTTTCGGCTAAAAATTATTTTACCTTGCGGTGAAGACTCATATCCTGCGCAGCAGAGTGTGATGTCGTAACCACAAGTCCTGTTGAATTTGGATAAAAAACCCCTTAACCTGGCGGTGCAGGCTCATATTTTGCGCAGCAAAATGTGACGCCGAAGCCACAAGCGTCTCCATTTTTTCGGCTGAAAATTTTTTTACCTTGCGGTTAAAACCCTGCCTGACTCCCAGCCTGAAAAAGCAATTCACTGCTGCACTGGAAATTAACATGCACTGCGCATGCTGATTATCCAGTCCAGCAACAACCACAATATAAAAAATCTTTGTGCATACTGAACAAAGAACCTGTCCCCACTGTTTCAGTTGAATTTCCAGCGCACGTAATCTCTTGGTTATTATTTCAGAAAATAGTTATAATCATTTGTTTTCCCCGACATAAATCTAAATCGTACCTGATCTCAATACAATAAAAACATGAGCCAATCTGACCAAGTCGCAGGACGAATACTGATTGTTGACGACAGCCCTACCGTTAGCATGGTGGTAAAAAAGTCTGTCAGTTCAGTCGTGAATATGCCGGTCGATTTGGCACGCTCCATGGGCGCATGCGAAAAGCTGCTTGCTGAGCATGCCGGTCAATATCAAGTTGCAGTTGTCGATCTAAGCTTGCCAGACGCAAAGGACGGAGAAGCTGTAGACATGGTACTGAGCTATGGCGTTGCCACCATTGTTCTGACGGGCTCACTGGACAGCAACACGCATGAACGCATTTCTTCCAAACCTATAGTCGATTACGTCACCAAACAGTCTCCCGGATCGATTGCGATAGTTCAGAAGAGTGTGCTGCATACGCTGCGAAATATGAATTGCACGGTGCTGATCGTTGACGACAATCCGGGTGACCGGACGAATCTGAAAAATATTTTATTGACCCAGCGCCTGAAGGTAATTGAGGCGGATAGCGCTGCAGCGGCCCTG
Organism: Gallionella sp.; assembly: GCA_043768015.1. Taxonomy (GTDB): domain Bacteria; phylum Pseudomonadota; class Gammaproteobacteria; order Burkholderiales; family Gallionellaceae; genus Gallionella. Next base: position 5,534 of record JAYVKW010000206.1, on the reverse strand, counting down.
CATGAAATTGAAACGCATGGTGATATCGCGGTGGTCGTAACGGCATACGAAATGCCACAGATGGACGGTGTAAATTTATGCATGAAGCTGCGGGCCAATTTCCCCAGCACCAAACTGGCCATTATTGGCATAACCGGCTCTACCAACGACTTTGCCGGAGTCCGCTTTTTCAAAGCCGGGGCCGATGATATTATTCACAAGTCCTTCCTCGTTGAGGAATTTGTAAGCCGCGTCAATGCCCGCCTGGACTATCTTGACAGCCTGCGTACCATACAGGAACAGGCCAATCGTGACTATTTGACCAAACTTTACAACCGCCGCTATTTGTTTGAAGCAGGCAATGCTTTATTCAATAGCGCCAGGCGCGGCCACATTCAGATATTGATTGCAATGATAGATATCGATTTCTTCAAGCGCATTAACGATACTTATGGTCACGACATCGGTGACAAGGCTATCGTAGCGGTAGCGCAAGCGATCACGAAACATTTCCGCGCAACCGATATTGTTGCACGCATGGGTGGGGAGGAGTTCTGCATTATTGCGGTGAATAATAACTCGGTCAAAGAAACCATGGATCGTCTCAGACTCGATATCGAAAAGATGCCAATACCTCTGGACGATAAGAAATCAATACATTTAACGGTCAGTGTTGGTGTCACTACCACGCTCTGGAACACTCTGGGCGAGATGATCAATCACGCCGATGAATCGCTCTATAAAGCCAAGCAATATGGACGCAACCTGGTCGTCATGCTTTAATCTCTCGCTGACACATACCCCGACAAAGTTCAAAAACTGGCCAGCCACAGCCTCAGCCGCAATCCCAGGCCGGTGGTGTAACCAATCTCGACATAGCGTATTTTTCCATCCGTATCGACGATGAAACTCGCCGGCACGCCCTGCACGCCCCATGTCGCTGAAATCTGGTTATTGGCATCGTTTATCACAGGAAAGCTCACGCCCTGCTCACGCAGGTATTGCTGCACGGCACCGCGGTCGCCGCTCTGCATTGCCACGGTGATGATGTTGGGATTGTCGCGCGCCAGGGATTCAATCGATCCCTGCTCGGCGCGGCAGATCGGGCACCAGCTTGCCCAGAAATGGACCAACACCGGGTGAACAGGCCTGGCAGCCAATACGTAAGGTTTCCCATCAAGCAGTAGTCCGCCCAGGGAAGGTGCCATTCCTTTCACGACATCGCGCTGTTGCCAGGCTCGCACGCCCATGATTATCACGATAAAGATCAGAACTTCGACACCGCGCCGCAGCCATATGCGCGATTTTGCAGGCTTGGTTGCGGTCTGCTTTGCTTCAGAGCGCTGCTCCTGATGTGGAGAATCAGAATTCATTATTGCTTGCCAACCCTGTGTATGCTGGCCGTTGCAATGTATATTTCACGCAAAAAACTTAACAGCCCGCCTATCAGTGCAAACATCGCCACGATAAATAATAATGCGATCGCACTCGTCAGTTGCACACCCATGACCGAACCCACAAACAAGGTAACGATCACAATGCAGATAAGCAGCGCGCATACAGTGCACAGACTGATTCCCCAGTAAATGACCTGTTCACGATGCGCCAGGATTTTCATTTCTTCCTGATGCAATCTGACATCATCGTGAGTGAATCGTGCTTCATCAGCATTGGGCTTGATCGTTTCCAGCACTCTGAAGCGATCGATGATGCGGGACAGGCGATTCGTCATGACGCTTAAAAGAGTGCCCACACCGGTCAGCAAAAATACCGGGGCAACGGCCAGCTGGATAACATGAGCGACGGTGGTAATGCTAGCATCTGTTGGCATAATCAGTTCCTATGTTCAACATCGAATCAGAGCGAATTTTATTGAGGTACATTCGCGACGATAAAAGCCTTGAGCGTATCCACATCAGCGTCCATCACCTCGCTGCGCTGCGGCAAGCTTTCCAGGTCACTCATTCCTGCCGGACGTTCAGGTTTGCGTCCCAACGCCTCGATGATAGTGTCTTCAAACTTCGCCGGCAGCGCCGTTTCCAGGCAAATGAGAGGCACACCGGCCTCGCGCTTTTCCAGCCCGACTTTGATGCCATCGGCGGTGTGAGTGTCCACCATCACGCCATACTTTTCATACACCATGCGTATCGTGGCAAGACGATCTGCATGGGTGCTGTGTCCCGCGACAAAACCGTATTGCTTTATGTTCTTCCAATGGGCCGAGCCGCGCAGATCAAAAGACTTGCCCGCATCCACCCCGCTCCACAGATCGCGCACTGTTTCGCCTTTGCGCCCGACCAGATCATAGACAAAACGCTCAAAGTTGGACGCCTTGGATATGTCCATAGAAGGGCTGCTGGTGTGCGCTGTTTCTGCGTTAGTGCGCGGACGGTACACGCCGCTCTTGAAAAATTCTTCCAGCACATTGTTCTCGTTGGTGGCGAGGATGAGTTGTTTTATCGGCAAGCCCATCATGCGCGCGATATGTCCGGCACAGATATTGCCGAAATTACCTGACGGCACCGAGAACGAAACCTGCTCATCATTGGACTGGGTCGCCGCGAAATAGCCCTTGAAGTAGTACACAATCTGCGCGGAGACACGCGCCCAGTTGATCGAGTTTACCGTGCCTATTTTATATTTTTCTTTAAATTCATGATCGTTGGACACCGCCTTGACCATGTCCTGCGCATCATCAAACACGCCGCGTATCGCGATATTGAAGATATTAGGGTCTTGCAGCGAGAACATCTGCGCGGTCTGGAAGCGGCTCATTTTCTGGTGCGGCGACAGCATGAACACGCGGATGCCGCGCTTGCCGCGCATCGCATATTCCGCCGCCGAGCCGGTATCGCCCGAGGTTGCACCGAGAATATTCAGCTCGTCGTGCTGCCTGGCCAGCGCATACTCGAACAGATTGCCGAGCAGCTGCATCGCGATATCCTTGAACGCCAGCGTCGGGCCGTTTGACAGCTCGAGCAGATGCAGGCCCGGCGCCAGCGTACGCAGCGGAGTGATCTGCGCGGCGTCAGATCCCGGGCGCGCATTGTGGTAGACATCGGCGGTGTAAGTCTTGCTGACGATAGCCTTGAGATCCTCTGGCGGAATATCGGTTGCAAACTTGGCCAGCACTTCGTAAGCCAGATCGGCATATGACAGCGTGCGCCAGACATCCAGTTCGGCGCGGCTTATTTGCGGATACTGATTGGGCAGATACAGGCCGCCGTCGGGAGCCAGCCCGCCCAGCAGGATTTCAGTGAATTTTTTTTTCGGGGAATTGCCGCGTGTGGAAATATAGTTCATTGCGTTACTCGCCTCGACTTTAGTCCCCTCTCCCGCAGGCAGGAGAGGGCTAGGGTGAGGGCTGTTCTTCCGTGCCCCTCTCCCCACCCCCTCTCCCGCCTGCGGGCGCGGGGAGGTTGTTAAATTTACTTGCCCAGCTCTTCCAGGCGGATGCGTATCACTTTACCGGTAATCACTTTCAACGCTTCAATTTTAGCAATCGCCGCGTTGATGCGCTTCTCGCGCGTCTGGTGCGTCAGCATGATCAGGTCGGTCTGCACTTCGCCTTCGTCCGGCTCCTTCTGGATCACCGCATCGATGGAAATCTGCTCATCCGCGAGGATGCGCGTGATATCGGCCAGCACGCCCGGCTTGTCCTGCACGCGCATGCGCAGGTAGTAACTGGTCTGCACCTCGTCCATAGACAGGATGCGCAGATCGGCCAGCTGCCCCGGCTGGAATGCCAGGTGCGGCACGCGATTTTCCGGATCGGCAGTGTGCATGCGGGTGACGTCGACCAGGTCGGCAATCACCGCGCTGGCGGTAGGTTCCGCCCCCGCGCCCTTGCCGTAATACAGCGTCGCGCCGACGGCATCGCCCTGCACCACGACTGCATTCATCGCGCCCTCCACATTGGCGATCAGACGTTTGGTGGGTATCAGCGTCGGATGCACGCGCAACTCGACGCCTTCCGGCGTGCGCTTGGTGATGCCCAGCAGCTTGATGCGGTAGCCCATCTGTTCGGCATATTTGATGTCAATCGCGTCGAGTTTGGAGATGCCTTCGATATAGGCCTTGTCGAACTGCATCGGAATGCCGAATGCAATCGCCGCGAGGATGGTGATCTTGTGCGCAGCATCCACACCCTCGATATCGAAGGTGGGGTCAGACTCCGCATAGCCCAGACGCTGCGCTTCTTTCAGCACAGTGTCGAAACTCAGGCCCTTGTCGCGCATCTCGGACAGGATAAAGTTGGTGGTACCGTTGATAATGCCGGCTATCCATTCAATGCGGTTGGCGGCCAGACCCTCGCGCACGGCCTTGATGATAGGAATGCCGCCTGCCACCGCCGCCTCGAAAGCGACCATTACGCGCATCTGCTGTGCGATAGCAAAAATCTCGTTGCCATGCATCGCCAATAGCGCCTTGTTGGCAGTGACCACATGCTTGCCATTGTGCAGAGCCTTAAGCACCAGATCTTTGGCGATGCCGGTGCCGCCGATCAATTCGACCACAATATCAATCTCGGGATCATTCACTACCGAGAAGGCATCGTCAGTCACGCGACAAGCGCCTCCCGAACTTACACTCTCGGTCACGCTTTTGGCAAGCTCAATGTTTTTATCGGCCACCACGGTAATGTTTATCGGGCGACCCGCACGACGGCTGATTTCCTCAGCGTTACGTGCCAGCACAGTGAAGGTACCACTGCCTACAGTGCCTATTCCCAACAGTCCCACATTCATCGGTTTCATACTCATACCCTATCCATTCAGTGTGTGCCATACCGTTTGCGGTAGGATTCAAGAAAACGTGCTATGCGCCCAATCGCATCGGTCAGATCATCCGCGTTGGGTAAAAACACGATGCGCAGATGATCGGGATGCGGCCAGTTAAAGCCGCTTCCCTGCACCACTAATACCTTCTCGGCTTCCAGCAGTTCGAGAATAAATTTCTGGTCGTCCTCAATCGGATACATCTTCGGATCGAGACGCGGGAACAGATACAGCGCAGCCTTGGGTTTAACACAAGTCACACCGGGGATTGCTGTCAACAAGTCGTAGGCAAGATCGCGCTGCTTGCGCAGACGCCCGCCGGGAGCCACCAGATCATCAATACTCTGATAACCGCCAAGCGCCGTCTGGATGGCAAACTGGCCCGGCACGTTGGAACACAAACGCATCGAAGCCAGAATATTGAGTCCGTCTATATAATCCTGCGCATGTTTTTTCTTGCCCGACACGATCATCCAGCCGGCACGATAACCGCAGGCACGATAGTTTTTCGACAGCCCATTGAAGGTCACAAACAGCACATCTTCCGCCAGCGACGCGATTGAAGTGTGCGTCGCACCGTCATACAGCACCTTGTCGTAAATTTCATCGGCAAAAATTATCAGCTGATGCTGACGCGCGATCTCGATTATCTCCAGTAACAAGGCATCCGAATACAGCGCACCGGTAGGATTGTTCGGATTGATGATGATGATGGCGCGCGTATTTGGCGTGATCTTGCTGCGCATATCGTTCAGATCAGGCATCCAGTCATTCTGC
>JAYVKW010000205.1:0-3166 GCA_043768015.1 Gallionella sp. | reverse complement strand
CCGGAAGTGGCACAGCACACACCGATTTTGCCCGTTTCACGCGCATAGCCATCGGCCATGAAAGCGGCTCCGGTTTCATGGCGCGCCACTATTGCGCGCAGTCCGCCGCGCCGGGCGCTGCGCGCGAGCGCGTTGTACAGCGGCTCGATGGCGCCGCCGGGCACGCCAAAAACATACTCAACACCGATTTGTTCCAGATAGGCGACCAGCAGGTCAGCCGCTTGCATGGGTTGGGGTTGTAATTGTGGTTCTGTTTCGAGGAGTTGTTCTTGCTGTAATTCTGTCATTGATTGATCATTGCTCCAGTTTCAAAACGCATCATCTCACCATCGTTCCAACCTTGGAGACTTCGCAACTCCGCTGCTAACGAAGGATCTGTGCACCATGATGAAAACATTACTGTAGCACAGGGAGCGCCTTCACCGAACAACTCGACTGATATTTTAGCCACATCAGCCTTGCCGGGTTGCAGTGATTTTTATCATACATTGATGTGTATCAGGCGTTAACGCTTGAAAGTACGCGCGCCGACTTCACGAGAGCCTTATACCAATTTTCTTTCAAAGCCACATTATTGTAGGGTGCGTTCTACGCACCATGGTGCGCATGGCGCACCCTACGACATTTCACTTTTGATTGAGAAATGGAATTATACGGTTTACTGCGGCTATCGTCTCTTCCCCCTTGTTGCATGTGGAAATTTTACATGGTGTTCAAGCTGGAATGAAGGGTTGGAATTGGAGAACCGGGAAGTTCGTTAATCGAACAGCCGAAATGCGAATAACTTTCGGCCTACCCGCCCAACAACTGTTTCAGTTCCCCGCTCTGATACATCTCGGTCATGATGTCGGATCCGCCGACGAATTCACCCTTGATATACAACTGGGGGACAGTTGGCCAGTTAGCGTAATCCTTGACACCCTGGCGGATGTCGGCGTCTTGCAGCACGTCCACGGTGAATAATTCTTTCACGCCCAGCGTGTTGAGGATGCGCACCGCGTTGGCGGAAAACCCGCACTGCGGAGCCTGCGGATTGCCTTTCATGTACAGCACCACCGGATGCGTGGTGACTTGTTCCTTGATACGTTGCTGGATATCTGCGCTCATGATGTCATTACCTGAATTAAACAGTCGGGAATTTTATGCCGGCGGCAATGCCGCGTCAAGTTTGAATATCATGGCCTGATGAAGCCGCAAAGCAACATCAGAACAGTTCGCGGTTAAGCAACATATGCATGGCGATGCTGGCTGCGTAGCCGAGCGCGATCACCGGCGTCCATTTGAGGTGGCCGAAGAAAGTATAGACACCGCGCGCCTGACCCATCAGCGCGACACCGGCCGCCGAGCCGATCGACAGCAGCGAGCCGCCGACACCGGCGGTCAGCGTCACCAGCAGCCACTGGCCGACCGACATGTCCGGCAGCATGGTCAATACCGCGAACATCACCGGAATATTATCGACCACCGCCGAGATGAGACCGATGGCGATGTTGGCGTGGGTCGCACCCCAATCACCGTAAATCACCTGCGAGATCATCCCGAGGTAGCCGATGAAACCGAGCCCACCGACGCACATCACCACACCGTAGAAAAAGAACAGCGTGTCCCACTCGGCGCGCGCCACTTCGCGGTAAATGTCGAATGGCACGGGACTGCCGATGTTCTCGTCATCTTCACTGCTGGAGCGATTCCGCTCATCGGCGAATTTCAGGTAATAGGCGTAGAACTTGAGCAGACTCAAGCCGGTGAGCATGCCGATCACCGGCGGAAGTTGCAAGACGCTGTGAAAACTCACCGCCAACGCGATGGTGAAAAGGAACAGCGCTACGATGGTCAGCGCGCCGCGCTTCATCGCGACCATTACACCGCCCTCCTTGGGCTTCAGGTCCGGCACCGCGAAATGCATGATGGCCGCCGGCACCAGCCAATTGACCAGCGAGGGAATGAACAATGCAAAGAACGACCAGAAATCGACCGGGCCGTTGCTGGTCTGGATGTTCTTCTGCCAGACCAGCAGCGTGGTGATGTCGCCGAACGGACTGAAGGCGCCCCCGGCGTTGGCGGCGATGACCAGATTGATGCAGGAAAGCGCGACGAATTTCTTATTGTCTGCACCGACCGCCATCACCACCGCCACCATCAGCAGGGCCGTGGTCAGGTTATCGGCCAGCGCCGAAATGAAGAAGGCCAGCAGGCCGGTCACCCAGAACAGCGCGCGGTAGCCGAAACCCTTGCGGATCAACCAGGAACGCAGCGCCTCGAAGACATTGCGCTCGTCCATCGCATTGATGAAAGTCATCGCCACCAGCAGGAACAGCATCAACTCCGCGTATTCCTCCAGAGTGTGGCGCAGCGCAGTCTCGACGACATGGGGGATGTCGTGCGACTGGTAATACCAGGCGATCAGCGCCCAGATGATGCCTGCCGCCAGCATCACCGGCTTGGACTTGCGCAGGTGGGTGAATTCCTCTGCCATCACCACCAGATAGGCGGCAAAGAACAGCAGCACGGCGGTAATGCCCACCCAACTACCGGTCAAATCGAGCCGCTCCGCGCCCTCCGAAGCGAACGATATAAGCGGCATGAAAAACAACGCGATCAGCGCGAAGAGACGACTCATCAAAATATCTTCAGAAAAAATGTTGTTGCGGAACGTAAGGAGTTGTGTGATCGGCAAACCCGGATTCCACTGCATTCCATCCGGGCTTGCCGATGCTTCTTATTCCAATTCCATTTTAGAGCGACGGCAATTACGTAGGGTGCGTTTTACGCGCCGTCATAGTCGGTGCGTAAAACGCACCCTACGACATCGCACTTTTAAATTAGAAATGGAATTATTTCTCTGTACCGCCATGTGTGCTGCCGGAAATACGGTCCATCAGCGCGAACATCACTCCGGAAAATACCAGCGTGAGGTGGATGCCCACCGCCCAGCTCAATTCGTGGCTGCTGACTTCCTTGACGTTGATGAAGTACTTGAGCAACTCGATTCCGGAAATGGCGACAATGGAGCCGATGAGTTTAAGCTTGAGATCGGAAAAGCTCACATGTCCCATCCAGCTCGGGCGGTCTTCGCTGTCGCCGGTGTCGATTTTGGAAACGAAATTTTCATAGCCGGCAAAGATAATGATGATCAGCAGATTGGCCACTAGCGTGATATCCACCA
>JAYVKW010000204.1:0-4762 GCA_043768015.1 Gallionella sp. | reverse complement strand
GCGAATTTCAAATGACCTGCGCCTGCTAGCGTCTGGCCCGCGCACCGGGCTGGGCGAAATCACCCTGCCCGCCGTGCAACCCGGCTCGTCCATCATGCCCGGCAAAGTCAATCCGGTGATGTTCGAAATGCTCAACCAGGTGTGCTACCAGGTGCTCGGGCAGGACGCCGCCGTCGGCTACATGACGCAAGCCGGGCAACTCGAACTGAACGTCATGATGCCCGCGCTCGGCTCCGCGCTGTTTGACGCGATGGACTGGCTCACCAACGCGATGAACGCCGCCACCGACAAAAACCTCAAGGGCCTGGTGGTCAACCGCGCGCGTTGCGATCAATTCATCCACGACAGCGTGGCGCTCGCCACCCTGCTCAACCCCACCATCGGCTACGCCCGCGCCGCCGAAATCGCCAAGGAATCGGAACAGTCAGGCCGCCCGGTGCGTGAAATCGTCACCGCCCACGGCATCATGAGTGCAGAAGCCTTCAACGCGCTGGTGTTGCAGGCGGCGCATGGCGAGGGCAGCGGCGGCGGAGGAGGTTGAATTAAGCCGTGTGAGGTGGCGGAATAAGAAACCCCGCACCGGCGTCTGGTTTACCCAGCTGGGTTGATACTCGCGGCGCACTTTCCCCTTCTGTGCCGCCTCGATGGGTCGCTCAAGCCGGGGAATGTCGGCGAGGACTGTTTGAGCGCAACGCGCGAGTTCCGCAGCCGCCCGGCTTGAGCGACACAGCGAGGGCAGTCCGAAGGACCGGCGCAGTGGGGTGCCCTTCTCTTTGGTCACTTTCTCTGGGGCAAGCAAGAGAAAGTAACTTGCCGTCGGGCAACCCCAGGCCCGACCAAGCCAATAAACGGAAAATGTTGGAAAGTTAGCGCAGTAATCGGCGTTTGGCCGAAAATCGCGCCGAAGCAAATGTGTAAATTTTTTTACTTAAGAATCAATTAATTAAAATGTTTGCTTAAGAGACGTGACCCCATTGTTTTGCGTTGTTTTGCGTTGTTTTGTGTTTTGCGATCAAGGCTTGGCACCATCCCAGCAGGCGTTACGGATGATGTGGATGACGGGAGCGGCATTTCAGAGTCATTAAGACTTACCCTCTATCTCATCCTACCAACCGCCCCACCAATTCCCGCAACGCCACCCCCCGATGGCTCATCCCGTTCTTCACATCGGCATCCAGTTCCGCGCCGGTCTTGCCCAGCTCCGGCAGCCAGAAATACGGGTCATAGCCAAACCCGCCGTCGCCGCGCGGCGTATCGATGATCTCGCCGTGCCAGCTGCCTTCGGCGATGATCGGTTGCGGATCGTCAGCGTGACGCAGGTAGACGATGACGCAGTAATAGTGGGCGCGGCGGTTGCTTTGGCCGACCAGTTCGGCAATCAGTTTTTCGTTGTTGCGCTGGTCGGATTTGGGTTCGCCGGCAAAGCGCGCCGAGTACACGCCGGGCGCACCGCCGAGGGCGTCGACGCAGATGCCAGAATCGTCTGCCAGCGCGGGCAGGCCGGTTAAGCGGGCGGCGTGGCGTGCTTTAGTAAGGCAGTTTTCAATGAAGGTGACGTGCGGTTCTTCGGCCTCGGGCACGTTGAAGGCCGATTGCGGCACCGCTTCAAATCCCAGCGGGGCGAGGATGCGGCTGATTTCGCGCAGTTTGCCGGGGTTGTTGCTGGCTATGACGAGTTTTTGCATGTTTTTGGGTAGATACCTTTTTTCAATTCATTTTTGGTTTTTATTTTTTATGATCTATATTGAGTCCAATAATTATATTGAATATAGCAAGCTTTCCCCGTTTGAAGTTTTCACACGCCTATTCTCCCTTACGAATTTTTTTGAGAGACACAAACATCAGGAATTTTGATCGCGTCAAGTAAAGGAGTTGCCGATTATGAAAGGTTATTTGTTTGGTGCATGGACAGTAGCAGCAGCGTCGATTTCTCTTGCGGTGATGGCTCAGCCGCTAGGTCTGCCGCCTGTCCCCATTCCTGCGGATAACCCGCAAAGTCCAGAGAAAATTAAGCTTGGCGACAAATTATTCCACGATAAACGGTTAAGTTCCACTGGGCAGGTGAACTGCGCTACCTGCCACGATGCCAAAAAAGCTTTTACCGACAGCCCGCTGCGGGTTTCGGAAGGGATCAACAAGCTAAAAGGCACCCGCAACGCTCCGACCGTGATAAACGCGGCTTATTTTCATAAGCTGTTTTGGGATGGGCGAGAACCAAGCCTGGAAGAACAATCCAAGGATCCCATGGTGAATCCGGTAGAAATGGGACTCCCGAACCACCAACCAGTGCTCAAGCTTGTTCGAACCGATCCGGAATACGCGAAGGCGTTTAAAGCGGTATTCGGCAAGAGCGGGGAGCAATTGACGATGGAGGAAGTAAAAAAAGCCATCGCCAGTTTCGAACGCACTATCGTTGCGGGTGACTCGCCTTTCGACCACTATTATTTCGGTGGCGACAAGAAAGCCATGACACCCGCGCAGATTCGGGGCTTCCAGGTATTTATGGGCCAGGGGCGCTGCGTTTCCTGTCATACCGTGGAGCAGGACCAGGCGCTTTTCACCGACAACCGCTTCCACAATATCGGCATAGGCATTAACCAGATGCAGAAAGACGTGCCGCGCCTGGCTGGCGAATTCTTGAAAGCCAAAACACAAGGTGGAGACGTTGACAAAGCTGTGCTGAGCGACCCGAAAACCTCGAATCTGGGGCGTTTTGCGGTGACGGATGCAGTGGACGACATGGGTTCGTTCAAAACTTCGACGCTGCGCAATATCGCCATGACCGCGCCGTACATGCATGACGGCAGCCTGAAAACCCTGAAGGAAGTGGTCGTTCACTACAACAACGGCGGGGTTACCAAGAAAGGCGAGCGGGTCAATGATTTCTTGAGCGGAGGCATCCGTCCGTTGAATTTGAGCGAACGGCAGATATCGGATCTAGTCGCTTTTCTGGGAGCGCTGACCAGCCCGGAATTCGCAAAATCAGCTAAAACTGCAAAAAAATAGGGGAACAGCATGAGCAAATCAATCAATCGTCGGGATTTTTTGAAAGGTGCGGGTATGTTGGCGGCAGCGAGCGCATTGCCTGTCAGCATGGTTGAACTGGCATTCGCAGACAGTACGCAAAACTTCAGCTTTGCGTATATTTCCGATGCGCACCTTCAGCAAATCAAGGGCACGAAGTTCGTAAACAACTGGGATCGCGGCCTGATCCGCGCCGTGGCGGAAGCTAACCTGCTCACGCCGAAACCGGATTTCATCGTATTCGGCGGGGACCTTGCCCAGCTTGGCAAGAAAGAGGAGCTTGACCATGGTGCGGAAATCCTCTCCGCATTGCGCGGCAACAAGGTTTATCACGTGATGGGCGAGCACGATTATTACTTGGACCTCGGGCAATATTGGGAGAAACTATTCGGGTCACAGTACTACAGCTTTGACCACAAGGGCGTGCATTTCGTAGTGTTGAACAGCATTCTCACCTACGACGACTGGACTTACAAACGCTGGCCCACTGCCGAACAGCGCATGCTGGAGATGGCCGACCTGGATAATCCGAATGGATCGCCTTTCATGGTTGGTGACAAGCAGCGCGAGTGGCTGAAGAAAGACCTGGAGAAAATAAACAAGGCCACACCTATCGTTGTGCTTTCACACTCACCCCTACAAAAAATCTATAAGAACTGGAATTTCTGGACGGACGATGCCGAACAGGTGCAGGCGCTGCTGCGGCCGTTCAACAAAGTGACTGTGCTGTACGGCCATGTACATCAGATCCAGTACAACCAGATCGGCAACATCAGCTTCAACTCCGTCATGTCGACCGCCTGGCCCTGGCCTTACCCTTCCACCTATGCGCGGGCGGAACAGTATCTGCCCAAACTCACAGTGCCGATGAACCGCGCCGACCCGTTCTTCGAGCGGGATGCAACGGGATGGCAATTCATTAACATGACCAACGGCAACGTGGACATGCACTATGACTTGTTTAGCAACACCAGTCGCACGGTGGCCTTCAATACCAAAACCGGCGAGCCGGAAGATACTGTATTCCAGTCGCCGGACAAGCGTATTCCACCGCAAACCCAGTATTAAGGACAGAGGGAGTGAGACCATGCATTTCGAACAACTGAGATTTGCTGCCTTGTGGATTATGGTGACGGGGCTGGCTGGCGTATTGTCTGCGCCGGCGCATGCGGATGAATTCACCCAGGCGGATTTAAACCGCTGGCAGGAGCAATACGCGAAAGTGGTCAAGGACGGTCGCCAACTATGGACCAGTTCCAAACTGGGCAGCAATGGCGTGGCTTGTGTGCAGTGCCATCCCAATGGCGCCAATACTCACCCCGAGACTTATCCAAAATTCCAGAAACAGCTCGGCAAGGTAGCGCCAGTGTGGGAAATGATTAACTGGTGTATCCAAAACCCCCTGGAAGGCAAGGCGCTCGCCGCCGATGACTACAAAATGATCGCCCTGCAGGCATACATTACCGAGGAACGGCGTGGAGTGAAGCTGGCACCGGGCAAGCATTAGCCTCTTCTGTTTTAGTGTTCAAGACAAAATCAAATTCCCAGCGCAGCTTTTTGCGCAACGATAAGCTGGGCGATGCCGCTGTCGGCGAGGTCAAGCATGGCGCTGAGCTCGGCGCGGGTATAGCTGGCGCCTTCGGCGGTGCCTTGCACTTCGATCAGGCCGCCGCTGCCGGTCATCACCACGTTCATGTCGGTGTCGCAATCCGAGTCTTCGAGGTAGTCGAGATCGAGC
>JAYVKW010000203.1:0-4895 GCA_043768015.1 Gallionella sp. | reverse complement strand
CCGCGACGGTTTTATCTGGTATGACGGCAAGCTCGTGCCGTGGCGCGATGCCACCACCCACGTGCTGACCCACACCCTGCATTACGGCATGGGCGTATTTGAGGGCTTGCGCGCATACAAAGCCGCAAAAGGCACGGCCATCTTCCGTTTGCAGGAACATACCGACCGGCTATTTAATTCCGCGCACATCTTTCAGATGAAGATGCCCTATGACAAGGCCACCATCATTGCGGCGCAACTCGAGGTCGTTCGTGCCAATAAATTGGAATCCTGTTACATCCGCCCGATCTGTTTTTACGGCTCGGAAGCGATGGGCATCGCCGCCAAGACACTATCCACGCACGTTGCGATCGCCGCATGGCCATGGGGTGCGTATCTCGGCGACGACGGCATGCAAAAAGGCATACGCGTAAAGACTTCCAGCTTCACCCGCCATCACGTCAACGTGAATATGTGCCGCGCCAAGTCGGTGACGACTTATACCAATTCGATATTGGCGCATCAGGAAGCCGACAACGACAATTACGACGAAGCCCTGTTGCTGGATGTGGACGGCTACGTTTCGGAAGGTGCCGGAGAAAATATTTTCATCGTCAAGAATGGCAAGCTGTACACACCAGACCTGACTTCTTGCCTGGAAGGTATCACGCGCGATTCCATCTTCACGCTGGCCAAAGAAGCGGGTATCGAAATAGTCGAGAAGCGCATCACCCGCGACGAGGTTTATTGCGCCGACGAAGCCTTCTTCACCGGCACGGCCGCCGAGGTGACCCCGATCCGCGAACTCGACCACCGCACCATCGGCAGCGGTTCGCGCGGTCCGATCACCACCAGGCTGCAACAGGCATTTTTTGATTGTGTGGCGGGGAAGCATGCGCAGCACACCGGCTGGCTAAGCTATGTTTAACGAAACGTCAGGAGAAATATTTTGAGCAAAGACGAAAAACTTTTGTCCCGGCACCGGCAGGACATCACCCAGCGTTATATCGAAATCACCGCAAATGATTTGCCGCTATCCTGCCCGATGCCGAATATGAATTTGTGGAACGCACATCCGAAAGTGATGATTCCGATAAATCACGGCGGCGAAGCGCGCTGCCCGTATTGCGGCACACTGTATCGGTTCAAGGGTGAGCTGCCTAAAGCGCATCATTGATTTAATGAACGCTTCGGTTCACAAAACATTACGTAGGGTGCGTTTTGCGGTGTCAACTCCGTCCAACCTTTGGTTGGCCACGGATTGCCTGCCTTTGGTGCGCCATGGTGCGTGAAACGCACCCTACAAATACCACATGCCTAAAATCCTCATCATTGGCCCCAGCTGGGTGGGCGACACCATGCTGATGCAGCCGATGCTGCTGCGCCTCAAGCAACGCCATCCTGAAAGCCGGATCGATGTGCTGGCTCCGCCGTGGACGGCCGCGCTGTTGCATGCCATGCCGGAAGTGCACGAGGTCATCATCAACCCGTTTCCGCACGGTGCGTTACAACTTGGCGCACGTTATCAACTCGGAAAAGAACTGCGCGGCGCGCAATACGATCAAGCTATCGTGCTGCCCAATTCTTTCAAATCGGCATTGCTGCCCTATTTTGCGCATATCCCGTTGCGCACCGGTTTTATCGGCGAAGCGCGCTATGGACTGCTCAACGATGCACGCAAACTCAACAAGGCAACCTTGCCGCTCATGGTGGAACGCTTTGCGCAACTCGCCGAAGACAAGCGAGGCAAAATTCCGCGTCCGTTGGCCAACCCCAGGTTGGAAGTTTATGCAGCTCAACGCAATGCCACGCTGCACAAGCTCGGCTTGACGCTGGATAAACCGGTCGCCGTGTTTTGTCCGGGCGCCGAGTACGGCCCAGCCAAGCGCTGGCCTGTAACGTATTTCGCAGAAATCGCACAACGTCTGCAGCAGCAAGGCTATGCGGTATGGCTGATCGGTTCTGCAAAAGACAAGGAAGTCTCAGACAAAATCATCGCGCTGGGCAATCCCCAGTGTCGCAATCTATGTGGCGAAACCGACCTGACCGATGCCATCGCGCTGCTGTCTTGCGCGCAACTGGTCATCAGCAATGACTCCGGACTGATGCATCTGGCTGCCGCACTGGATAGGCCGATGCTCGCGCTGTTCGGTTCCAGCAGCCCGCAATTTACGCCACCGCTGTCCGCGCAAGCACAGGTCATCAAGCTCGATATCGCGTGCAGCCCCTGCTTTCAACGTGAATGTCCGCTGGGACATTTTAATTGCATGATGAAACTTACCCCCGATCTGGTGTGGAATAAATTGCAACACATCATGAGTGTCAACAAGTAACCTTTAACCGGGACACACGAATCACAGCATTTAAACTTACCCATGTTCATTTAAACCGAGACTCGCAATGTCGCAACAACTTCCCAAAGAAATCTTCAAGGCCTATGACATACGCGGCATCGTCGGCAAGACGCTGACGCCAGAAATAGTCGAAGCCATCGGCCATGCCATCGGTTCCGAAGCTACGGCGCGCGGTCAACACACCATTGCCATCGGACGCGATGGCAGGCTGTCCGGCCCGGAACTGATCGCCGCCTTGGCGCGCGGCATTCGGAAAAGCGGTATCAACGTGATTGATGTCGGTTGCGTTCCCACGCCGATGGTGTATTTCGCCGCCTACCAATTGCACACCGACTGTGCGGTGATGCTCACCGGCAGCCACAATCCGCCTGATTACAATGGGCTAAAAATGGTGCTGGCAGGTGAAACGCTGTCGGGCGAAACCATCCAGCAATTGCGCGCGCGCATCGAACAAAACAACCTGACGCACGGCAACGGCAGCTACACGCAACGCGACATCAGCGCGGAATACATCGCGCGCATCGTCTCCGATATCAAGCTGACCCGTCCCATGCACGTCACCGTGGATTGCGGCAATGGCGTGGCGGGCGCATATGTCGCCAACCTGTATCGTCAACTCGGCTGCACCGTGCAAGAGCTGTATTGTGAAGTGGACGGGCATTTCCCCAACCATCACCCCGATCCCTCCGACCCGCACAATCTTGAGGACTTGATCGCCGCGTTGCGCAACAACGACAGCGAGCTGGGTTTGGCCTTCGACGGCGATGGCGACCGTCTGGGCGTAGTCACCAAGGATGGCAAGATCATATTTCCAGATCGCCAGCTGATGCTTTACGCCGCCGATGTATTAAGCCGCAACCCCGGCGCGGAAATCATTTTCGATGTGAAATCCACACGCAACTTATTCGACTGGATACGCAAACACGGTGGCAAACCAACCTTGTGGAAAACCGGACACTCTCTGGTCAAAGCCAAGATGAAAGAAACCGGCGCATTGCTGGCAGGCGAAATGAGCGGCCATGTGTTTTTCAAAGAGCGCTGGTACGGTTTTGACGACGGCTTGTATACCGGCGCGCGGTTGCTGGAGATTCTAAGCAGGGTAAAAAATCCGAGTGACGCGCTGAATGCCTTGCCGGATGCAATCTGCACGCCGGAATTGCACATCCATACTACTGAAGGAGAAAACCACGCGCTGCTGGCACAACTGCAAAAAACCGCACAGTTCACCGCCGCAAAAGAAATTATTACACTCGATGGGCTGCGCGTGGAATACGCCGACGGCTTCGGCTTGGCGCGCCCCAGCAACACCACGCCGGTGATCGTGTTGCGCTTTGAAGCCGATAGCGAGGCTGCTCTGCAACGCATCCAGAACGACTTCCGCAGGATATTTCAGCAGGCCGCGCCGCACCTTAAATTGCCGTTTTAGATGAGTACGTAAATCATTGCGTAGGGGCGTATGGCAATACGCCCTTTTTCGATACGCCACCAAACCACCAAGGGCGTATGCCATACGCCCTTACGTCCGCACAGCAATCAAATTCGCTGCGTAACGCCATCCTTCGCGGCGAAGATTAATTTACGCTGGTCCGGGTGCATCCAGTATGCCAAACGTTCGCTGAAGAATTCAGTGAACTGCACTAGGTCAATCGGCTTGGTCACAAAACTGTTTGCACCAGCCTTGTAACTCATCAGTACATCAGCCTGTGTGTATTCCGCGGAAAATACCACGATGGGAATATCACGCGTCGCATCATGCCCGCGCAGCGTGCGCAGCACCGCCAAACCATCCAGTTTGGGCAATTTCAGATCCAGCAGGATGATGTGCGGCATCTGTTTCTTTTTCCCGACACTGGCGCTAAACCAATCCAGCACGGCATCGCCGCCCCCCACCGCTGTTAAATTTATTTTGGGACAAGATTCAACTGCAGCACAACGCGCCAAATCGATCTGAACCAAATCGTCATCAACGAGCAACACGTTATAACGGCTTGTGTCCACCTGTAGCGCTCCTTATGTGTGAGCCTTGATCCAATCGGTAACAGTGTCCAGTGCTGCGGACAAATGCTTGGGCTGCGTGCCGCCCGCCATCGCCATGTCTGGTGCTGCTGTGACACGGTGGCGACGAAGTCGCTTCGGTGCGGGAACAGCTAGCAAGGCCGGGCCTTCCAAATTACAACTTCGTCTGAACCCAGGCTGGAACGGAGGCCAATGCAGTTGCAAGATGTTCGGGCTGTGTGCCGCCCGCCATCGCCATGTCTGGACGACCGCCGCCTTTGCCACCGACTTGTTGCGCAACCATGTTCACCAACTCGCCCGCTTTTATTTTCGCAACCAGGTCAGGCGTCACACCGGCAATCAAACTAACTTTACCACCATCCACCGCTGCCAGCACGATCGCTGCTGACTTGAGTTTATCCTTGAGTTTGTCCAGTGTCTCACGTAGCGCCGTGGCATCTGCACCTTCCAGCAATGCCGCCAGCACCTTGATGCCGTTGCAATCTACCGCCTGGCCGATGAGATCATCGCCCTGCGCGCCGGCCAGTTTCGATTTCAACCGTGCCA
>JAYVKW010000202.1:0-3553 GCA_043768015.1 Gallionella sp. | reverse complement strand
ATAGGCGCGTTTGGTGGCGCCGCCCCAGTAGCCCATCACCAGGTTCAGGTCCATAAACCAGCTCTGTACTTTGCTTTTGCGGTTTTTGATTTTTTCCAGCGCATTGGCGCTGAAGCTCACCGGCGACAGGCCGGGCGTGCAGGACAGGCATTTCTGCGTGCCGGAATAGATCGCGTCGATGTTCCAGTCATCCACCTTGAGCGGTGAACCGGCCAAAGAGGTGACCGCATCGACGATGGCGAGGCAGTTGTATTTGTGTGCGATTGCTACCAGCGTCTTTGCGTCCGATATCGCACCGGTAGAAGTCTCTGCGTGGACGAAGGCGACGATTTTGGCGTCCGGATTGGCCTTGAGTGCGTCTTCCAGTTTTTGCGGGTCGACCGCGCGTCCCCAGTCGTCCTGCACCATCACTGCGATACCGCCGCAACGCTCGACGTTTTCCTTCATGCGTCCGCCAAACACGCCGTTCTGGCACACGATCACCTTGTCGTCTGGCTCAACCAGGTTGACGAAGCAGGTTTCCATGCCGGCGGAGCCGGGTGCGGAAACCGGCATGGTCAATTCATTCTCCGTTTTAAACGCGTATTTCAGCAAGGTTTTCATCTCGTCCATCAGGTTGACGAACAGCGGGTCCAGATGGCCAATAGTAGGCCGCGCCATCGCGGCCAGCACGCGCGCGCTGACATCCGACGGGCCCGGGCCCATCAGGGTTCGCTGGGGAGGATGAAATGATTTGATTGCCATGTAGCTTCCTTTGAAATTATAAAAATCGGTTCAGATTAATGGCTGAGGTTGTTCCAGAAATTTTGGATATTGAGGTATGGTTGCCAGCGCAGAGACATGCAACAAAACAAGAAGCCCGTATAACTGGGCTTCTTGAGAGGCTGGGCATCGGGTGATTACGGCTGTCGTAGCGGCCATACTTATTAAACTGGGAAATTGAGTGCGAATCTGGATTTCAGCAGAGTTTGCATGGAAAAGCAACCTTGATGAAACCAAGGAAATCAATAAAATTATATGCAAGATTTATGAATCGGTTGGAAATTTTAAAAGCTATCGTAGCGTTTTAATTGAAATAGCTGACCCTTTTTTTGCGTTTCCCAAATCGGCGAATGCTGCATAAGCACTTGGCGGTGGAAAACGTAAGCACTGCGGTCAAAATCAGCCGGAGCAGATTTAGCGCATTGTTCGATGTTAAATTGTTTGATGTCTGGTTGCCGTTCGGTGGAGGGTGGAATATAGTTTTTGCATTAATCCCTCTTTTCTTCAGTTACCTTTAGCTTGGGTAAACTCCTGCAACAGGGGTAAGTAATCGACTTGCAACGGTGTAAAGAGAGTAACATATTAAATAAATGGGTAATTTTATCTGATTACTGTGGTTTGCCGCATATCTGCCACTTTAAGTATCAACAAAAATTATGATGAATGAGAAAGTCTTGCAAATAGTGGGCGGTAATGAGTCTCGTTACCCACATAAACTCGAACAGCAATTTCCTCATGTCCTCAAAAAAATCCTTGAGTTATGGGGTACGCCGGCTCTGGATCCCTATTTCCATGACCTGATGATGGATACGCGAGACGGCAAGCGTCAAGGCTTTCCTCGCGAAGTGGCCTCTGAAATTCTGCGGCTCAGCCTGGTTTATGCAAAGTCGCTTGAACAGGTCAATAAGGATGCATGGGGTAGTCTTACCGAAACCCACCGGCAACAGATCGAGCAGATGGGCTTCGAGCTTTCCCCCAAGGGTTTGATGCAGGCGTCGGAGGCAGGCAATACACGCGCTATGCAGGTTCTGATCAGCAGCGGGGTAAGCTTGGAAACGCGCGATGAACGCAACTGGACGCCGCTGATGGTTTCCTCATTCAACGGCAAGGAAGCGGCCGCTTTTCTGCTGATCCAGGGCGGCGCGAACATCGATGCAAAAGATCTCAATGGCTACAGCCCGCTGCATTGGGCTGCGTTTAACGGTTACGATAGTGTGGTGAGGTTGCTGTTGCACAGCGGTGCTAGTCCTAATGCGCTGAGCAACTTCGGCTGGACCCCCTTGATGCAGGCTGCCACCCGTGGCCATATACTGGTCGCAGCGCAACTGCTTGCGGGCGGTGCGAATGTTAATACAATCAGCTCTGACAACTGGACGGCTTTGCACAAGGCTGCAGCCAATGGTCATGCCGATCTCGTCAGGCTGCTGCTCTCCAAGGGTGCTGACCCTGTAATAGAGTATCAGCATGGGTGCAATGCTCTCACGCTTGCCACCAAGGGCCGGTACGAAGAAATTATCTCCATGCTCACTTCCAAGAGCTGAGCTCTGTCCATGCTCATGGGGTCCGCTGCAATTGACGCGAGTTGCACCAGCTCTCATAATCAAACGCCCCATTATCTTAAATACACCATGACCGCCATACGCCAGCAGGATTTCATCGACAGTATTGCCGATGCCTTACAGTTTATTTCCTATTATCACCCTGCGGATTTCATCCGTTCTTTGGCGGCAGCCTATCAGCGCGAAGAGTCGCCAGCGGCGAAGGATGCAATGGCGCAGATTCTGACTAACTCGCGCATGAGTGCACAGGGGCATCGACCGGTGTGTCAGGATACCGGCATTGTGGTGGCCTTTGTGCGCGTGGGTATGGATGTGCGCTGGACGGATGCGACGCAGAGTATCGCGGAGATGGTGAATGCGGGGGTGCGCAAGGCTTATCTGCAACCGGACAATGTGTTGCGCGCTTCCATCGTGGGTGACCCGGCTGGCTCGCGCAAGAACACCGGCGACAATTCGCCGGCAGTGGTGCATTTCGAACTTGTGCCGGGCGACAAGGTGGATGTGCGCATCGGCGCCAAGGGCGGCGGCACGGAGAACAAGGCGCGCTTTGCGATGCTCAACCCGAGCGACGATGTGGTGGAGTGGGTAGTGAACCAGTTGCCTGGCATGGGCGCGGGCTGGTGCCCGCCGGGGATGCTGGGCATAGGTATAGGCGGCACCGCGGAGAAGGCGATGCTGCTGGCGAAGGAGTCGCTGATGCAGTCCATCGACATGACCGAGCTCAAGGCGCGCGGTGCGAAAAGTCGCAACGAGGAGTTGCGCATCGAGATTTACGACAGGGTGAATGCGCTGGGCATCGGCGCACAGGGGCTGGGCGGGCTAACGACAGTTCTGGATGTGAAGATACTGGATTGTCCCACCCATGCGGCGTCCAAGCCGGTTGCGATGATTCCCAACTGTGCCGCCACGCGGCATATTCATTTCGAGCTGGATGGCAGCGGCGTTGCGCAATTTACGCCGCCGAAACTGGAAGATTATCCAGATGTGAGCTGGCAGCCTGCGCAAGATGCGCGGCGGGTGAATCTAGATACGCTGACGCGTGCAGACATTGCTAAATGGCAGCCGGGCGAAACCGTGCTGTTGTCCGGCAAGCTGCTGACAGGGCGCGATGCGGCGCATAAGCGCATCGTGGATATGCTGGCGCGCGGAGAGAAATTGCCTGCCGGCGTGGATTTTACCAACCGTTTCATTTATTATGTCGGCCCGGTTGATCCGGTGCGCGATGAGGTCGT
>JAYVKW010000201.1:0-7722 GCA_043768015.1 Gallionella sp. | reverse complement strand
GACACGCCGTTGATCTGGATCGAACGCTTGAGCGCTGCGGCATCGAACCAGCCGCAGCGGCGCGCACGCCCGGTGGTGGAGCCAAATTCGTGACCGCGTTTGGCCAAACCTTCGCCAATCGGATCACGTTTGTCCAATGCATCATACAGCTCGGTCGGGAATGGGCCTGAACCCACGCGCGTAGTGTAAGCCTTGGTGATGCCCAGCACGTAGTGCAACATTTGCGGGCCTACCCCTGCTCCGGCACAGGCTGCACCGGCAATACAGTTGCTTGAGGTAACGAACGGATAAGTGCCATGGTCGATATCCAGCAACGCTCCCTGTGCGCCTTCGAACAGCAGGCTCTTGCCGGCCTGATTGGCTTCATACAAGGCGCGCGGCACGTCCATCACCAGCGGCTTGATGCGTTCCGCCAGTGCCAGTGTATCGTCCAAGGTCTTTTGAAAATCCACCGTCACGGCATGGAAGTAATTCTTCAGCACGAAGTTGTGGTAGTCCAACACCTCGCCCAGCTTGGCGGCGAAGCGTTCGCGGTAAAAAATATCCTGCAAACGGATCGCGCGGCGCGCCACCTTGTCTTCGTAGGCCGGGCCGATACCGCGTCCGGTGGTGCCTATCTTGGCTGCGCCCTTGGCCAACTCGCGCGCTTTATCGATCGCCTCGTGATAAGGCAGAATCAACGGACAGGCTTCGGAGACTTTCAAGCGGTTGTAAATATCGATACCGGCTTGTTGCAACTCGTCCATTTCCTTGAGCAATGCTTGCGGGGATAACACCACGCCGTTGCCGATGTAGCACATCACATGGTCGCGCAGGATGCCTGAGGGGATCAGATGCAACACGGTTTTCTTGCCGGCTATCACTAAAGTATGGCCGGCGTTATGGCCGCCCTGGAAACGCACCACGCCTTGCGCATGATCGGTCAACCAATCGACGATCTTGCCCTTGCCTTCATCACCCCATTGGGTGCCGATTACCACTACGTTCTTGGCCATTACAATTCCCAGCGTAGGGTGAGCATGTTGCCCACCGATTTACAAGAACCAAAACTATTCATCCACGAAAAACACGAAAGGCACGAAATAAATCTACCCGTTATTACAGCATGGAATTTTTCGTGCTTCTTTTCGTGATTTTCGTGGACAACTGCTTTTCCAGATTTAAAGCTCTACCACAACCCATACACCATTGCGCAATGCCAGCTCGCGATCACATTGCAACTCGCCGCGCAATGTTGCATCGCCTAACAAATCCACCACCACCATTTCACCTGCCGCGCGCAATTGCGCAATTTTTTCGCGTAAAACGGCATCATCAAAATGAGGTGCGCATATGCCTAACCTGGCTGCTTGCGGCGGCAGCAGGCGATACAACTGGCGCAAGTCCATGCTGAACCCGGTCGCGGCGCGCGCGCGCCCGAAGCTCTTGCCGAGATCGTCGTAGCGTCCGCCCAGCGCAATCGCGTCGTGGCTGCCGGCATGGTAGGCGGCGAACGCCATACCGCTGTGATAGTGATAGCCGCGCAGGTCGGCGAGGTCTATGCCCACACTGGACACCAGCGGTTGCAACTTGCCGGAAATGCTTTGCAGATCATCCAGTGCCGCACCCATTCCCGGATAATCCGGTAACAACTTGCGTGCCTTCGCCAGCACCTCAGCACAATTTCCATACAGTACCGGCAGTGCCAGCAAGGCGTTGCGCAGGGCCGCATCCAAAGGTTTCGCCAAAATTTTCAAAGCCGCACTGTCCTTGCTTTGCAGCGCGGCGAATAATTCGCTTTCGAGTTCCTTGTCGAGCTTGGCGTGGCTCACCAGCGCGCGAAACACGCCGACATGACCGAGATCAAGATGCACGTCTGTGATACCCAGCAGAGCCAGCGATTGCAGCATCAGCTGCTGGATCTCCAGATCGCTTTCCAAACCGCCATGCCCATACAACTCGGCACCGACCTGCAGCAACTCACGGGTACGCGTCAGCCCCATCGGTTGGGTGTGCAACACGCTGCCGGCATAACACAAGCGCGCCACGCCTTGACGATTGAGCAGATGCGCATCGATGCGTGCCACTTGCGGCGTGATGTCAGCACGTAACGCCAGGGTGCGTCCGCTTAGCTGATCGACCAGCTTGAAAGTGCGCAAGCTCATGTCTTCACTGCCATCGATTAACAACGATTCGGCATATTCCAGCAGCGGCGGAGCGACTAATTGATACCCTGACTTGCGCAGCAGATCGAGGAATTGCGCGCGCATCCGTTCGACGTGCCACGCCTCATCGGGAAGCATGTCTTCAATATATTCGGGGAGCAGCCAGTTTTGCATCATGGATACCTCTAAAAATCCAGATTTCATCCCAACTACTGCGTTGCGAAAAAAATTTCTTGCTTACATATAATCCATATGCGGCGCGGCGAAATTTTTTCCGCGCCTTCCATTTGGGCGAACTCTGAATTTTTAGAGGCATCCATTATTTGATCCAGTACAGCAATAGCAGCCCCACCAGCATCGCGGTGAGACCGCCGAAGCGCAATTGCCCATCCGACAGCGTCACCAGCTTGCGGAAAGTTTCGCGCCACAATTCAGGCAACACGAAGGGCACCATTCCCTCAATCACCAGCATCATCGCCAAACCAAGCAGCCAATAATCGAGCACACTATTTACCAGCCTTGCCTGGGTTTTTCAGATATTTAAAGAAAGCCGAACTGGGATCAAGCACCATCACGTCGCTCTTGTTCTTGAAGCTTTGTTTGTAAGCTTCCAGGCTGCGGTAAAACCCATAGAACTCGGCATTACGGCCAAATGCAGCCGCATACAAAGCGGTAGCCTTGGCATCGCCCTCACCTTTTGTTTTCTGCGCTTCGCGATAAGCCTCGGCCAAAATCACTTCGCGTTGTTTGTCGGCATTGGCCTTGATTTTTTCGCCCTCGGCTGCGCCGGAAGCACGCAATTCATTAGCCACACGCTTACGCTCGGCATCCATGCGGCGATATACCGATTCGCTGATCTCCAATGGAAAGTCGACGCGCTTGAGGCGCACGTCCAGCACTTGCACACCTATTTTGCGTGCATCGCTGTCGGTCTTGTCGCGCAACACGGTCATGATTTGTTCGCGTTCGCCGGACACCACCTCGTGGATGGTGCGCTTGCCGAATTCCTCGCGCATGCTGGAATTCACCGTCTGCATCAAACGTGTTCTGGCCCGCACTTCATCGCCGCCGACGCTGACGTAGTATTGCTTCACGTCCACGATGCGCCACTTGACGAAAGAATCCACCATCACGTTTTTCTTTTCCGCCGTGATGAAACGCTCGGGCTCCCCGGTATCCAGCGTCAGGATGCGCGAATCAAAGAAGCGCACGTTCTGCATCAGCGGCACTTTGAAATACAGACCCGGCTCGGTTTTTACGCTGACCATTTCGCCCAACTGGAACACAATCGCATTCTGGCGCTGATCCACCACAAACATGCTCATGCTCAGCAGGATTAACGCAACGGCTGCGGCTATCAGTACGTTGGTAATATTCTTTTTCATTAGCGTGCCTCCCGGTCGCGGCTTAGCAGCGAATCGCGTGCGCGCTGTGCCGCAGTATTGTCATTTCCCTGTGATGTAACAGGTGCGGTATCGGCTTTCGCAGCAGGCTGCACATCTGCTCCCATGCTGCCGCCACGACTGGTTTCGATCAATTTATCCAGCGGTAAATACAACAAGCTGTTGCCGTTTTTTTGATCGACCATCACCTTGCTGATATTGCCCATCACTTGTTGCATCATGTCCAGATACATGCGCTCGCGTGTGACGGAGGGAGCTTTTTCATATTCCACCAATACTTGCCTGAAGCGGCTGGCATCACCTTCGGCATTGGCGATCACACTTTGTCTGTAGCCTTGCGATTCCTGGATCAAACGTGCCGCCGCACCGCTGGCACGCGGTATCACGTCATTGGCATAAGCCTGGCCTTCGTTCTTTTGCCGTTCGCGATCCTGCCCGGCTTTCACCGCGTCATCGAAGGCCGCCTGCACTTGCTCGGGCGGTTGCGCGTTCTGCATGGTCAGCTTGCTGATCAGGATGCCGGACTTGTAGCGATTCAGAATATCCTGCATCAACTTGGTCGCAGCGGCAGCCACTTGCTCGCGCCCCTCATACAGCACGAAGTCCATCTTGCTCTTGCCGACCACTTCGCGTATCGCGGTTTCCGCCGCCTGGCGCACGTTCTCGTCGGGCATGCGGTTGTTGAACAAATATTCGCTCGGATCGCTCAGGAAGTATTGCACCGCAAACTGGATGTCGATGATGTTTTCGTCATCGGTCAGCATCAGCGACTCTTTCAAAATTTTGTTTTTTACATTATCGCGATAGCCCACTTCCACGGTGCGCACCTGGCTCAGATTGACGATTTCAACGGCTTCAATCGGGAACGGCAAATGCCAGCGAGGGCCGGCCTCGGTCACTTCGACATTCTTGCCGAAACGCAACACCACGCCGCGCTGGCTGGCGTCCACAATATAAAAGCCGCTGCCCGCCCAGATCAACACAACAATTGCAGCAATCAGGCCCATACCGCCGGCAAAACCTTTCATCGGTGCGCCGTTGCCGGGTTTGCCTGCCCCGCCCTTGCCGCCCATCAGGGAAGATATTTTTGCATTGAGCTTGCGCAACAACGCTTCCAGATCAGGCGGGCCGCCACTGTTTTTATTACCCCATTGCGGATCATTCAATCCCATATTCGTCACCTTCTTGATTAACATTACTTTTAATTACGGCAGCAGCTTGACGCGCAGTCTTGGCTTCCATCAAGGCCAGCCGCAATCCATCCAAGCCCGCGCTACTTTTGGCACTCACAAAAACGCGGACGATTCTACCATAATCGTCGCGCTGCACACTGGGCGGCACATCCTGCAAGTCGATCTTATTGAACACCAGAACCTGCGGAATGTCCGCCGCACCGATTTCAGTCAACACCTTGTTCACCTCGGCAATCTGATCGTCGCGATTGGCATTATTGGCATCCACCACATGCAGCAACAAATCGGCCTGTATCGTCTCTTCCAGCGTGCTGCGAAACGCCGCGACCAGCCCATGCGGCAGATGGCGGATAAAGCCGACCGTGTCCGACACCACGATCTCCCCCGACTCTTCAGTGAACATGCGGCGCGAAGTGGTATCCAGCGTGGCGAATAATTGGTCGGCCACATACACGTTGGCGCGGGTCAGCCTGTTGAACAGCGTAGACTTGCCCGCATTGGTATAACCGACGATGGACACCGACAGCACATCGTGGCGATTGCGCGCACGGCGTTGCACCACACGTTGATGTTTGAGCTTTTCCAGGCGCTCCTTGAGCAAATGAACGCGTTTATCCATCTTGCGCCTATCCAGTTCCAGCTTGGTTTCACCGGGACCACGCGCGCCCACCGCGAATTTTTGCTGCCCCATGTCGCTGCCTTGACCAACCAACCGCGCAGCAAGATATTTGAGTTGCGCCAACTCCACCTGAACCTTGCCTTCATGGCTTTGCGCGCGCTGCGCGAAGATATCCAGAATCAGCATGGTGCGGTCGATCACGCGCGTATTCAGCTTGGTGGTCAGATTGCGCATCTGCGCGGGGGAAAGGTCATGATTGAAAATGACCAGCGGGGCTTCCAATCGCTCTACCAGCTCGGCGATTTCCTGCACCTTGCCGCTGCCCGCGAACAACGCAGCATCGGGACGTTGCCGCCTGGCTTCGACAATAGCCAGCGTACGCACTCCGGCGGTTTCGGCCAGCAAACGCAACTCCTCCAAACTCTCGCTATGGTCGCTATCGCCGAAATCAATACTGACCAGAACTGCGGCCTCGGTACTGGCGGAAGGCTGCTGCATTACTCGGCAGCGTCGTGGGGAATGCTGACCGTGCGTGCTGGAACGATAGTCGAAATAGCGTGTTTATAGACCATCTGGGTAACCGTGTTCTTCAGCAAGATCACATACTGATCGAACGACTCGACCTGGCCTTGCAGCTTGATGCCATTCACCAGATAAATCGCGACCTGCACATGCTCTTTGCGCAGCGCATTAAGAAACGGGTCTTGCAGTTGTTGTCCTTTTTCACTCATGTTATTGCTCTTATCGGTTAGTAAGGGAGCGTCACTTTACTGGATTCCGGGGCGACTGTGAACCTATTTACCCGGAAGCTATAGAAATGTCCGGAAATCTTGCAGCCCCGCAGGTGCGGCTTTACCTTCAAAACATCGGAACATAACGATAGCCGCAAAATCCATACAGAAAAAAACAGGCTGGATCATTTTTGATGCAGCCCATTTAATTGATGGTGCGCCCGGAGCGATAAAACTGGGCACTGGAAAGTGGCTATTCCACTACCCTAACCGGGAATCACATCCTTCTACAGGGCACCTCTAAAAATCCAAACCCCGTCGCGATGCTGCGTTACTCAAAAAATTTTAACGCTTACATATCAAACATATGCGGCGCGCTAAAATTTTTCTCGCGTCTTGCCTGGCTTAGGATTTTGAATTTTTAGAGGTGCCCTACATTTAAAGCACCTTGGGGTTTCATCTCTTTTTTTCCGTTCACAAGTCTCGGGGTTTCCATTACACCCTTCCAATGGCGGCGGATTACCAGCAATAATTCCATCTGTTTGTTGATAATTAAAACTTCCAGTCCTGATGGCATAACTGGATTTAGAGGTTTATCGTCACACATATGACCCCTTATTTTGACGAAGCTGCAGAAATCAGCTTCAACTTTCAAACTGATCCGTTGGCGTAGCCAGTCTGTGACTTCACACTCACAAGTGCGCGCGCATTTGTGGCTGTTCGCTCTCGCTACAATCCCAGCTCACTGTGCGAACCGATACGCACCAATCGCAAATGCTCGTCATCCGGCTTGCTGTAAATCAGCACGAGGTCTGGCTTGATATGGCAATCCCGAAAATCTTTCCAGTCGCCAGTCAGTGCATGGTCGAAGTATCGGTCTGGCAAGGGAAGATCATTCGCCAGTAACTTAGCGACCTCGATAAAATCTTCGTTCAGTGTCGCGCGATGCTGGCCTTTCGATTCACGCTTGTAATCTCGCTTGAACTGATTTGTTCGTTCAATCGTCCGCATTCAAATCTGTCATCAAATCATCCACGCTTTTGGCTTTGGTTAATCCCTTGCCGCTGCGCGCCTGTTTCATCGCCTTAATGGTTTCCTCGTTAGGGATCAGCGGCTCGAACGGTAGGGCTTTTTCGCGCGCAACACGAGTCAGCATGATGCGGAAAGCATCGGATACAGTTAGCCCCATCGCCGCCAGGACGACAGTAGCCTCTTCTTTGGTGTGCTCGTCAATGCGTGCACGGACAACGGTGTTAGCAGCCATAATCTCAATCCTCCTAAATTGAGCCACAATGTAGCTCAATTGATAACCGCTGTCAACGACCCAATTGGTTGATATTTATCATTTTTGCTCTTGTCAGGCACATTCAAGAAGGCACTCCGTTGCACGTATTGCAGGAGTTGGGCGGGTGGTCAATGCCGGAGATGGTGCAGAAGTATGCTCACCTATCCAGTGAACATCTTGCGCAATGGGGCTAGCTGTCAAAACTGATAGGTTGGGATGTGCTATTTTTCGTTTTGATGCTAGCCCGGTGCTAGCCAGAAAAGAAAAAGGAGTCGGGCTGTTAACCTAACTCCTTGTTTAATTGGTGCGCCCGGAGCGATTCGAACGCCCGACCCCTTGGTTCGTAG